>CAZNWL010000017.1:0-11442 GCA_964577045.1 uncultured Planctomycetia bacterium
ATCCAGCATCTTATTTCACCTCTGCCTCTAAAGCGAGGCTACTCCTTAAACCTCTTTTATTATACAGGTAAAATCCCAATCCTGCAACTATGGCCGCATTATCGCCGCAAAAGGCTTTAGGGCTGATAAACATTTCAAACCCCTCCTTTTCTCTTCCTTTTAGTAGCCGGCGTAAATGGCTATTAGCCAGCACCCCTCCGCCGCAAACTATAGTTTTAATCTTTAACTTTTCGGCTGCTTCGGTGACTGCCGAAACTACCGTCTCAAACACTGTATGCTGGAAAGAAGAAAGAAGTTTCTTGCGGGTGTGCTTGTTGAAAGCGCCTTTTTTTTCGAGCTCGATTTTCTTATAAACCAGAGCGGTCTTTATGCCGCTAAAGCTCAAATCAAAACCTGCTCGGCCGCATTTAAACTTATATTCATTGCAGAAGGCCGGATTAAATAACTTATCGATTTGGGGGCCGCCGGGATAATCCAAACCATAGTTTACGGCGACCTTGTCAAAAACTTCTCCGCAGGCATCATCGCGGGTTGAGCCGACCATTTTCACTTTATCAAAATCATCGATGCGGTAAATTTGAGTGTGGCCTCCGGAAATAACTACTCCCAAAAAAGGAAATTCGAGAGGTTGCCGCTTATCCAGAAAAGGAGCAAAAAGATGGGCCAGAAGATGGTCGACCCCGATAAAAGGTTTTTCCAGCGCCAAAGAAAGGGCTTTGGCAAAATTTAAACCCACTACCAAAGCCCCGATTAAGCCCGGCTTGGCTGTGACCGAAATCAACCCTATCTTTTCAAGCGTAACGCCCGAATCTTCCAAAGCTAAACGCGTGACCTTATCGATGTTAGCGAGGTGGGCGCGGGTAGCAATCTCGGGAATAACCCCGCCATATTTTTTATGCTCCCGCAAAGATGAAAGGGTAACATTGGCCAGAACTTTATAACCCTTGAGAACCGCGCAGGAAGTTTCATCGCAGGAAGTCTCGATACCCAAAGTATACATCTTACTTTTTTAATACCAAGATTCCCTTGATTAAATCCACGGCCCTGACAATCTGGTAGTCTTTCTTATAATCAAAATCAGCCTCTTTAAGCTCCTTGAAAACATCTTCCTTATCTTCCGAAGCAGCCTCTTCGCCTACTTCGATATCAGGATTAACTCCTTTCTCATGGATGCTGGCCCCGGAAGGAGTGTAATATTTGGAAGTAGTCAGCCGCAGGGCCGAGCCGTCGGAAAGAGGGATGATGGTCTGGACCGAGCCTTTTCCGAAAGTAGTCTGGCCTAAAAGGATTGCCCGCTTATTTTCCCTTAAAGCCGCGGCTACAATCTCGCTTCCCGAAGCGCTTCCCTGGTTAATCAGAACTACTATCGGGATATCCAGATATTTTTTCTGAAAAGGCAAAGATTTATAAACTACTTCTGCCTCATCCCGGGATTTGGTCGAAACTACGACTTTCCCAGTCTCCAAGAAACTGCTGGAGACATCAATGGCTGAATTCAGGAGCCCTCCGGGATTATTGCGCACATCAATAATCAAAGCTTTCAAACCCTGCTTATTCAAATCTTCTAAACCTTTGTTCAAATCATTGGCAGTAGTCTCCCGAAACTCCGCTATCCGGACATAACCAATACCATTGTCTAAAATCATCGCATGCTTGATGTCTTTTATCTTGATGATAGCCCGGGTGAGAGTTACGTCTTGGACTTTACGTGTCGTTTCCCGTAAAATCGTGATGGTAACGGAGCTCCCGGGTTTACCCCGCAGTTTCTTGACTGCTTCGTTAATGGTAATATCTTTGGTCAATTCTCCGTCAATTTTGATAATGATATCTCCGGGTTTTAAACCGGCCTGCCAAGCCGGCGTGTCTTCAATCGGAGAAACGATAGTCAAAACCCCCTGACGGATAGTAATTTCAATTCCCAAGCCGCCAAATTGGCCTTCGGTTTCCACCAGAAGATTTCCGTAATCCTCCGGCGTCAAGAACTGGCTGTAAGAATCGAGGGAAAAAAGCATGCCGCGCAAAGCCCCATAAATTAAATCCTGGGGGGTTTTGTCCTCAACGTATTTTTTCTCTATAACGGCAAGCCCTTCAGAAAATACCTCCAGCTCTTTATAAAATTCATCTCTTTCTTTTCCAAAAGAAAGGCCGATATTATAAGAAACTGCCAATAATATCACTAAAACCGCCGAAACTAATATTCTCTTCTTCATCTTTCTAACCTCCTCTCCAACATTTCCCGGGCTAATTTCGGGTTAGCTTTTCCTTTGGTCTTTTTCATCACTGCGCCGACCAAAAATTGTATAGCCTGGGGTTTTCCCTTTAAATATTCTTCCACCGCCTTAGGATTCTCCTTAAGCGCTTCCTCGATAAATTTCTCCAACTCCCCTTGATCGGACATCTGGGTAAGCCCGTGCTTCTTTATAATTTCGTCAACATCCTCGTTGGTGGTCAAAGCCAAAGCTAAAACTTTCTTCGCCGTCAAATTATTCAGCTTATTTTCAGAAAAATACTTTACAATTTTAGTAAAATTTTCTGCCGAGATTTTTACTGCGGCGAAACCGCCTTCCAAAGTATTAACCTGTTCCAGAAACGGCCCCATCAACCAATTAAACACTTCCTTGGCTTTGGGGTATATTTTCAGCGCCGCTTCAAAAAAATCAGCCAACTCGCGCACCGCGATTAAGATACCGGTCTCTTTCTCTCCCAAAGCATAAGTTTCTAAAAAGCGTTTTCTTTTCTCAAGCGGTAATTCCCCCAAACATTCCTTTTCCTCCTCGATAAGCTCCGGAGAAAGCGAAAAATCAGGCAAATCCGGTTCAGGAAAATAACGGTAATCATGGGCTTTTTCTTTGCTGCGCATCGAAGTAGTTTTTAAAAGCTCCTGGTCCCAAAGGCGGGTTTCCTGGATAATCTTTTCTCCTTTTTTCAAAACTTCTGCCTGCCTTTTAGCTTCATATTCTAAAGCTGACCGGACACCTTTAAAACTATTCATATTCTTCACTTCTACTTTTACCCCGAGTTTATCACTTCCTTTAGCTCTTAAAGAAATATTTGCGTCACAGCGCAGACTTCCTTTTTCCATATCGCAGTCAGAAACGCCGATATATTGCAGAGTCAACTTTAAGTAAGTTAAATACTCAAAAGCTTCTTCGGGGCTATGGATATCCGGCTCGGAAACTATTTCCAAAAGCGGGGTGCCGGTGCGGTTGTAATCAACCAGAGAATAATTATCCTTGTGGATGAGTTTACCGGCATCCTCTTCCAAATGCACCCGGGTTATGCCGATAGTTTCTTTCGAAATTAATTCTAACTTTCCTTTCTCGCCCAAAGGGCGCTGGTATTGAGAAATCTGGTAATTTTTCGGAAGGTCGGGATAAAAATAGTTTTTACGCTCAAAATATATGCTGGGATTAATTTTACAGTTTAGAGCGAGGCTTACCCGCACTGCAAGCTTAAGCGCTTCAGAATTTAAAACCGGTAAGACTCCGGGATAGCCGCAACAAACCGGGCAGATATTGGTATTGGGCCGGCTCTGGGAATCAGTGGAACAGCCGCAGAAAATCTTGGATTTAGTTTTCAGTTGCACGTGGACTTCTAGCCCGATTACAGTTTCGTATTCGCCCATTGTGGTATTTTTTTATGAAAATCGGTCGACTCTTGAAAAGCCGAACCTAATTTAATCAACAACTCTTCAGCAAATGCTTTAGCGATAAGCTGGCAGCCGATCGGCAGACCTTCCCGATTAAAACCGCAGGGAAATGATACCGCTGGAATGCCGGCTAAATTTGCCGGAATGGTATAGATGTCTGACAAATACATGCTTAACGGGTCTTTGGATTTTTCCCCGAGTTTAAAAGCCACTGTCGGAGAAGTAGGCGTAAGAATAGCATCGACTTCTGCAAAGGCTTTATCAAAATCATTCTTAATCATCCGCCTTACCTTTAAGGCTTTAAGATAATAAGCGTCGTAATAACCGCTGGAAAGGCTGTAAGTGCCCAGGAAAATCCTGCGCTTAGCTTCCGGGCCAAAACCATGTTCGCGGCTTTGCGTATAAAGTTCATACAGCCTTTTGCTCTGGTGGCGCAAGCCGTATTTCACCCCGTCAAAACGCTGGAGGTTTGAGCTGGCTTCTGAAGAAGCGATAATGTAATAAGCCGCGACTGCATACCGGCTATGCGCAAGGCTGATCTCTTTAAAAATTACTTTCTTCTTTTTCAAAACATCCACTGTGGCACGAACTGCTTCTTCCACCTGCCTATCCAAGCCCTGGCTGAAATATTCTTTAGGCAAGCCTACAGTTATATTTTTTAAGGAGGCGTTAATGCTTTGGCTAAAATCGGGGACCTCTAAAGAAGCCGAAGTTGAATCTTTGGAATCATGGCCACAGATGATTTTTAAAAGTTCAGCACAATCTGTAAAGTTAGTAGTTAAAGGGCCGATTTGATCAAGGCTTGAGCCAAAAGCAATTAAACCATAGCGGGAAACTCTTCCGTAGGTAGGCTTAAAACCAACTACACCGCAGAAACTGGCCGGCTGCCTTATCGAGCCGCCGGTATCTGAACCTAAAGCAAAACGGACTAAACGGGCAGCTACAGCTGCGGCTGAACCACCGCTGGAACCGCCAGGAACTCTGGTTTTATCCCAAGGGTTTTTGGTCGGTCCATAACAGGAGTTTTCGGTAGATGAACCAAAAGCAAATTCATCTAAGTTAGTGGTACCAACTATAACTAAACCGGCTGCTTTTAATTTATCGATAACTGTAGCGTTATATACGGCCTTGTGCCCAGCTAAAATTTTGGAAGCACAAGTTATAGTTTTACCTTCTATACAGATATTGTCTTTGATCGCAATTGCAGCTCCGGCCAAAGGCGATTTACCCTCGCCCTTAATCGGTTGATCAAAAACCTGAACAAAACTATTTAAAGGCTGATCTAGTTTTTTCAAATCTCGCATTTATTCAATTACCTTGGGGATTTTAAAATAATCGCCTTCGCCAAGCGGCGCGTTCTTAAGAATTTCTCCGCGGCAATCAGAAGGCGTAACTGTATCCTGGCGAAAAACATCGCCTTTGGCGGTAAGGTCTCTTAAAGGCTCTACATTTCTCGTGCCTAATTCTTCCAATTGGCCGATGTAGCTGATAATTTTAGAAAGCTCCTGCCCCAAAGATTCTTTTTCGTCTTCGGTCAGGTTGATTCTGGCCAGTTCCGCCACATATTCCACAGTTTTTTTATCTACTTTGCTCATGAAGGTTTAAATTTGCCCCGGAAAAGGGTAAGTTCCAAAAAAGTCTGCAGGCGCCGCGAACGGCTGGGATGGCGCAATTTCTTCAAAGCTTTAGCTTCTATCTGGCGGATGCGCTCCCGGGTGACCCGGAAAATAGTTCCCACCTCTTCCAAGGTCTTGGGGCTTCCGTCCTGAAGGCCGAACCGCAAAGTGAGAATATTCTTTTCGCGGTCAGTAAGGCTTTCCATGGCCTGCTCCAGCTCTTCTTTAAGCATGGAAAATACTGTGGCATTAGCCGGCGATACGGCTTTTTTATCCTCGATAAAATCCCCGAAAGAAGTATCGCCATCATCGCCGATAGGGGTATGTATGGAAATCGGCTGCTGGGAAACTTTAATTATATCTTTTATTTTGGAAACCGGCAGCTTCAGTTCCTTGGATAATTCATCGAGCGTAGGCTCTCTGCCTTTCTCCTGGATGAGCAGCCGCGATATCCGGATAATCTTATTAATCGTTTCGGTCATATGCACTGGTATCCTGATGGTCCTGGCCTGGTCGGCAATTGCCCGGGTGATGGCCTGGCGTATCCACCAGGTAGCATAGGTAGAAAACTTATAACCCCGCTTATATTCGAACTTCTCCACGGCTTTAATTAAACCGATGTTACCCTCCTGAATCAAATCTAAGAAGGAAAGCCCGCGGTTTACGTATTTTTTAGCTATGCTTACCACCAGCCTCAAGTTTGCCTCTACCAATGTCCGCTTAGCCTGGTTATAAAGCTTGCTCTTATCATTGATCGCCCGTATCCTCTCTTTTAGCTGGCTTTCGGGAAAACCGAGTTTGCGCATTAATTTTCCCTTGGCCAAGGCAAGTTTACGCCGCTGGGTGGCTCTGGCTTTGCCTTTGCCTCTATTTTTCTCAATTCTCTTGACCAGCTTTTCTACTTCCCGGGCAATATTTTTAGCTTTGTGAATTATCTGTTCAATAATGCCGATAGTAAAATTAAACTCCTGGAGTATCTTCTTCTGGCTCTCGGGCTTTTTGGTTTTGGCTAATTTAACCTGCAACTGCCTTAGGCGGCGGATTTCCCGGTCCTTACTTTTAATTTCGCCCTTAACAAAATCATCGGCATTGAGTTCATCTTTGATAATCTGCCGGGAAATCTCTAAAAACATATCCCGGGCTATGCCGGTAGAAAACACTTCTTCGCGCAAAAGTTCCTCGGCATCTTCAATTTTTTTAGCCAGTCTGATTTCTTCTTCGCGGGAAAGGAGAGGAATCTGCCCCATTTGCTTAAGATACATCTTTACCGGGTCATCAATCGGCTGGGTAGCCCCGGATACCTGCTTCTTTTTAACCTTTTCCCATTCCGAAACTTCTTTGGTTTCTAAAACGCCGATATCCTTTGACTCCAGGCGCTCGAAAATAGTATCCAGGTCTTTGGCGCTGGTGACTTCTTCGGAAAGAAAATGGTTTATTTCATCGTAAGTGAGGTAACCTTTCTTTTTACCCAAGTTAATCAACTGGCCGATACTTCTTTCTAAAAGTTTTTTCTTAAGCATTTTTTACCTCTCGCTTAAACTTTCCGTATTCGGCAATTAACTCTTTGGCTCTTTTCTTATCGCCGCGGGATTCGGCATCGCGTATCTGTTCGCGCAGCTCGCTCTTTTTATAGCTGTCTCTCTTCCCTCTTAATTTAAGCAGGCTTTCCTTAAACATATTTTTATCCAAGGGTATGTCGTCATCGATAAGAATCCGGGAAAGAAAACCGCTGATTTCTTTATCCGCTTCGGAAAACACAAGCTGAGGAGGGAGAAACTTCCCGCTTTCGGCATATTTATCGAAAAAGAAGGAAATGGCTTTGCGGCTGAAGTGGTTAGTAAAATATTCCGGCTTTAAATTTTTCTTTACCAGAGAAAAAACCTTGGGGTTAGTAAGTATAAATTTCAGAATTACCTTCTCGGTAACCGGTAAAGGCTCATGAGCTAGAATCTCGTGAATTTCGGCGCCGCGCGATTCGGAAAATCTTTTCTTCTGGCTGCTGTTTCTAGCCGAAACTCTTTTCTGAAATTCAGCAATCATAATTTCTTCTTTAACGTTTAGGTTTAAAGCGAGTTTGCGGATATATTCGTACTTCTGAATTTCCGAAGGAAGCTTATCGATAGTCTCAAGCATCTCTTTGGCAGTCTTAGTTTTACCTTCGATAGTCTCCTTGCGGTAAATAGAATTGAGCATGCTTAATTTATAGTCAAAAAAATCTAAAGACTCGTTTATCAGCTTCAAAAAAGAATCCTTGCCCTTTTCTCTTACCAAAGAATCGGGGTCATAGCCTTGCGGCAATTTAGCGACTTTTGTCTCCAAGCCCTGTTCAATCAGTAAATCCAAGGAGCGCAAGCTGGCATTTTGCCCGGCTTGGTCAGAGTCGTAAGCCAAGATGACTTTTGGGCAGTAACGTTTGAGCAGGCGAATTTGCTCTTCAGTAAGCGCTGTGCCTAAAGAAGCGACGACATTATTCACCCCGCTCATAAAAGGCGTAATCATATCCAAATACCCTTCGACAACTATAACCGCCTGCTGTTTTAGAATATCGTCTTTGGCGAGGTTTAAGCCAAAAAGATGGTTTCTTTTGCTGTACAAAGCATTCTCCAAGGAATTGATATATTTTGGGCTTTGAGCATCATTAGTATAGGTACGGCCGCCAAAAGCAATCACCCGGGAACGCACATCGAAAATAGGAAAAATAATCCGGTCACGAAAAACATCCACGAAGCCGGATTTCGAGGCGGTGACTAAAGAGGTTTTTTCTAAAACTTGGAGGGTAAAGCCGGATTTACGCAAATGATTGAGAAGCACGTTGCCAGCCGGGGCAAAACCCAGCTTGAACTTATCGATAGCTTCCGGGCCAACTCCTCTTTTGGCCAAATATTGGAGTATGGACTGATATTTTTTATCGCTTTTTAGGTTATGGTGAAAAAAAGTTGCGGCTGCGTTGACGGCATCGTAAAGGGTAGTTTTCTCCTTCAAAACGCTCTCATTCTGGTAAGGGATGACTAAACCCACCCGCTTGGCCAGCATTTCCACAGCTTCCGGGAAAGATATTTTTTCAATCAAGGTAAGAAACTGGAATACGCCGCCGCCCTGGCCGCAACCAAAACAATGAAAAATCTGCTTGTCGGGGCTGACCATAAATGAAGGGGTCTTTTCGGTGTGGAAAGGGCAGAGCCCTCTAAAGTTTCTGCCGGCCTTCCTCAAAGACAGGTACCCGGAAATAAGTTCTACGATGTCTGTCCGAGCTTGGACTTCATCGATAAATGTTTGGGGAATCATTTTTTATGCTGAAAACGCCGGAAACCGGAAAATTCGTAAATTTTCAACTTGCATTTTTGCCCAAGATGGTCAAGCATAATGTTTACGCCTAAATTATCCGAGGCGATGTGCGAAGCAATGACCACGTTTAAGTTATGCTCTTTGCATTTTTGAAAATGCTCGTCAGACTGATGCATAGCAATAATCGTATCCACCCCCTGTGAAGCCAGCTCTTTATAAATCTCTTTGGGCCCTTCGGTGCCGCCGGTAAACTCCAAGTGGATTCTCTTACAAGCAGACTTCTTATTGCCTACGGTTATATTAGGCGGATTATTATTCTTAGCCGCATGCGCATATTCAGGGATAGCATAAAGTAAGTCAATTATTTCTCCTAAATTTTTCGGCTTATTTTTATCCAAGAATTTTTTAAGGTATTGATAAGCGCAATTATCGCAGGGCGTATGCATACAGAGGAAATTTATCTTAAGCAAGCGCGCTATATCCGGACCTCTTAAATGATTAGCCGCGCTTACCCGCCGCTGGACTTCGGCTTTGCGGCTTTCGAGAAGGTTTTCCGAAACGCTTAAAGACACTCCTTCTTGGGAAAAAACATTGACCTGTAAATCCATCACTCCGTAAAATTGAGCGTAGGCTGCGCCTTGCGGATGATGCGAAGTCACTAAATCTATCTCTTCGCCTTTACTTTTCAGGCGGTCGACGAGCAATAACTCTGCCCCATCAACGTCAACGCCTACCATTATTGACTTTATCTTAGCTTCAGGGTCTCCCCAGATAATCCGGCTGTCGTCGAAAGGATTGAATAAAGCGTCTTGGTCAAAAAAATCTTTTTTAGACTTTGGGAGCTCCTCAAACCCCTTCTTTTTATCTGCTAAGAGTGCCTCTATTTCTTTACGGCTGCGCACATCTTCCTGAATCCCTTTATCCACAATTTGCCGGTAAAGTTCTTTGAGTTTCATCTGGCTAAACCTCCTAGTTTTGCCTTATTTTTCGCGGTTTAAAAAATAGGTAAGGAATAATATTGAAAAGATTTGATAATCAAGGACTGCCACAGCAGATGGCTCCATTTTTTATAATTAATAGTATATAGCATATAGATAAAAGAATGTCAACTCCGTTCAACCCAAGCGAAAAATAGATTTGCTTTTACTTATCTTCCGAGATATATTGATATTTTAGGTAAACGCCATGGTCACTAAATTAAGATTGATGAATATCTTAGCGATATCTATTCACGTAATGCTGAAGCCGCCGGTTTTAGGGTCGCCAACGAGTTCAACCGTTGATTTGTTGGTAGATAAAAAATAAAAAGGAGCCTTATGAAAAGAATAGTTATCATGTTCTTTTATCTATGCTTTACCTTCTCTATTTTTGCCGAAACCATTGTTCTGAAATCAGGGAGAACTGTTGAAGCGAAGATAACTGAGAAAAACAACGATTCTATAAAAGTAGACTTCTATGGAACGGTATTAACATATTATCTTGAGGATATTAAAAGTATAGATGATAAGCCGATTAATGCTATTGATAGCCAGTTAAAAACAAGTGGCCACAATCTATCTTTATCGTCGAATACCCAATTTTTTAATGATACTGCGTTCGGATTATCATTTGAATATCCGTCTCACTGGGAAATAATACCAAAAGAAAAATTACCAGTGGGATGGAATATCGGCTTACGACCAAAAGAAAAAGAATCAACCGTAGATCTCCTGTTTCAGTATAATTATCTTCCGGATAAAACGATTGAGAAAAATGCATCACTAAAGGACTATCTTACCAGTATCTATCCGCCTAAAGATTATGTGATAGGATCTATGACAGGACTTTACCTTGGTAATGTTTCGGGATATCTGATAAAACTTATTTCTAAGGAAAAAACAGGCACCCGATTTACACATATTGAAGAGTTGCAAGGAGAGAACGCAATTCTTCCTTCTCTCAGTCTAGCTGACATTTATTTTATTACCAATGCGTTCAATCAACAAAAAAAAGATGACAGATTCGTACAGGCGAATATAAATTTTGTAGAATATTATGATATGTATCCTGAAGTAGAGAATTCTCGACACAAAGAGATTCTGCATAATTTAGAATTAAATACAAGCTTTAAGAACGAAAACACAAACACAGCAAGATATTGCGAAGAAGCACGAAAAATAATTAATTCATTAAGATTTCCTGGAGTAGATAATTAAAAACATATGATAGCCCATTCCAGCCGAACAACCTTGCACTTTACGTATTCTTGGCGGTTGAATTTGGTATTATAAATAAAGAGGGGGTAAAAATGGACTGCCCAAAATGCTTAGGAAAATTACAAGAGATAGCAGTAGAAAAAGTAAAAATCGATACTTGCACAGTTTGTGAAGGAATTTGGTTTGATAAAGATGAGTTGGAAAAAGTAATATCTAGAGATGCCTTTGATCTTAAACATATTGATTTAGACCGGGACCGCTTTGATAGTTTTGAGATACCTTATACAGTCGCCAAAGACCTTAATGAAAAGGAAGGCAAATGTCCCCGCTGTGATGACGGAACAGTTCTAAAAAGAAAAGAACACGAAAAGACCAAAGGTTTATTTATCGATATCTGTCCTAACTGCAAAGGTATCTGGCTTGATGGTGGCGAGATAAGATATCTAAGGCAACACTATTTCAAAGACTTAGCTGATAAAATGCTGGCTATAAAAGAGTTTATAATATCAAGGCTACGCCGTCGCGAGAAAGAAAGAGAGCAATAAACACTTTAGACAACCCTTTGGCAAAAAGCGGGTTATGAATCAAATACCGGCCTTAACAGCCTCTCTTAAAAACTATTCCCCCTATTGACATTTCCCCGAATATATACTATTTAGGTGACTTAAATCACCTAAATAGTATATATTAAGGGGAA
>CAZNWL010000018.1:0-11134 GCA_964577045.1 uncultured Planctomycetia bacterium
GCGTAAAATAGTTCATTAGCTGCCTCCTGTAGCTCTTTCCAGCCGCGCTTTTGCCACGATACAATCATAAATGGCCTGTTTTTGATTAAAGAGAGAAATGCGGTAACCCAGGAAAGCGTCACTTAAATCAAGCATGCTGGCTATCCCGGACTTATACTTCTCCACAGTGCTTAGAAGAGTATCGCTGTATAAATCCGTTTCGCTTTGGCTGGACTTTACTTTCGCCAACGCGTCTTTTAAATCGAGATAAGCATTCTTTACCTCTAGAGAAATATCTTTGACTATTTTTTCTCTGTTTAACTGTGTTTCTTTTAAATCTACAATAGCCTGCTCTAACTTTGCCTTAGTCAGCCAGCCGTCAAATACCGGCCAGCTAAAAGTTAAGCCTAAAACATTATAATCGTTTCGATTGCGCCCTGTTCCGAGAGCGGCATGGGAACGGCTGTAATAATCCCAAGAGGCATAAATTTCCGGCCGGTTATCGGCCTTAACTATTTCAATGGCTTTTTTATCGGCTTCCTCCTGAAATTCATATTGCTTTATCTTAGGCCGGTTCTCCAGCGATTTTAAGAATGCCTCCTCATAAGTTAATTCTGTGGGGCTGTATGCCAGCTCCCCATCAGGCTCTATTTTTACTTCTTCTGACAAATACAATAAATTCTTTAATAAGCTTTGCGCGGCACTAACCTCGTTTAAGGAAGCCTCGTAAGCTTCCTCTAGGTTGCCCAGCGATTCTTTAATTTCTAAAATATCTGATTCTGAAGCCTGTCCGTTAGCATAACGCGCCTGGACAAATTTAAGATGCTCCTTGGTATTTTCCAGCATGATTTTATTCAAATTAGAAAATTCATCAGCCAATAAAAGCGTATGGAACGCCTTCTTGACGCTTAAAACCGTATCTAACTCGGTCTCCTGCAACAAAAAATTAGCTACTGCAAACTTATATTCATTTTGTTCTATGGTATTTAAGGTTTTGCCGCCTGTATAAAGATATTGCTTCAAAGTAGCCTGGGCAGTATTTGAACTCAAATCTTTTGCGTAATATTCCCGGGTCAGGCTCCATCCGGCAGAAAGATCCAACGTGGGAAAAAGGCTGGCTTGGGCCTCTTTGATTTTTAACTTTGCCTTTTTTACGTCCTCGGCTTTCAGCAGAATATCGCGGTTATCGCGCAAAGCCATTAATATCGCCTCATCGATATTCACCAGAATCTTTTCCTCTGCCGCAACGACTCCGGGAAAAATAAAAACGAATACAACTGCAAAAAGAAACCATCTTTTCATTATCCGGCCTTATTTGTTTTTGTTTCAGCTAAAATTTCCTTTATTTTAAGAAGAATGCGCAAATAATTTTCGCGGTCAACTTCAGAGACTTTGCCGAAGATATTGGTAATCATTTCTTTCCTCTGCTCGCCCACTTTTCTTACTAAATCATTGCCCCGCATAGTCAGCTTGGCCCTGATGATTCTTCTGTCTCCGGGGTCAGAATCCCTGGCGGCGTAACCGTCACGGACCAGCCGGTCCACTATGCCAGTCATGGCAGCGGTGCTTACTTTCATAAAACGCGCCAAATCCGTCATTCTGGATTCGCCGCCGCGGCGCAAAAAATCTAAAATTAGAAACTGCGGCAGAGTAATCTTGCCTTTAGACAAATCATTCACCTGCCAGCGGGCAAACTCCTTAATCAGCACCGGCATAAGTTCGTCCATCTTTTCGGCGAAATTTTTTAAGGATATTTGGGGCATATTTAACCTAATTAATATTTAGGTATGTTGATTATTAATGAGGTTAATATAACATATGGGCTAAGATTTGTCAAGAAAAACCCGATATTTTTCTCTTTCTAACCCGAAAACGCTAGATGTTATAGCCGGTTTTTTCGGCCTGCTTGAGGATAGCGCGGCGGATCGCGGTTTCCAGATTCACGCCTTTACGGTGGGCGATATTGGCTAAATCAAAGACTATTCCGCTTAATACCTTCTCTACATTTTTACTCTGGCCCAAGGTTTTAACCTTAGCCTTTAAATCTGCATAAGGTTTTGCGCAGCTGGTCTTTTTAAAGTTTTCGCCTCCCAGATAAGAAAGCTCCTTAAAAAAGATATCTGCCAGAAGCAAAGCCGGCATAGTTTCGCTCAAACGTTCTTTAATCGAACGCCGCTTTTTCTGCTGGGCTTTATGGTTCACCCAATGCCTTAAAACCTCTTCTTTATTTTTGAGTTTTTTATTGCCAAAAACATGGGGATGGCGGGAAATCAATTTATCGTTTATAGCGGTAAATACTTCTCTAAGATTAAATTTCCTTTTATGGCGAAACATCTCGGCGATCACCACCAGAATTAAAAAAATATCGCCTAACTCCTCTTTCGCTGACATTGCATCTTTTTTATCGACAGCATCAATAAACTCATAAACTTCTTCCAAAAGAAACTTCTCCATATTCTTTATCTTCTGCGCCCTGTCCCAGGGGCATCCCTTTGGCGAGCGTAAAATCCTGACTGTCTTCAAAAGCCGATTAAACTCTTTCATCGAATTTTATTAAAATATAATACCTCCTTAAGCGGGCGTTTGGGGACGTGCAGGCGGCCGTTTTTATCCAACCAATATTTTATTTGTTTGGAATCAGTTTCAAGTTTAGGTTTCTCTGCCGGATAGCCGCAAGCAATCAGCGAATCGATTATATAAACTTTAGGAATTCTAAAAATCTTCCGCAAAGTTTCACGCTCAATGCTGGCAATCCAGCAGGAGCCAATGCCTTCGGATAATAACGACAAAATAATATTTTCGGTAGCCGCGCCTACATCGCGCAGGTCAGGTTTGGGAGATTTTTTCTGGTTAGCCAGAATAACAATGTAAGCAGTAGGGCGTTTCCCTGGCGGCGGCATGCGTTTAGGATATAAATAACCTGCCCAGCGGGTGAGTGGAAATATTTTTTCGCACTGCTTCTTTTTATTTATTGCCAAATACTCGATGAATTGTAAGTTTGCCGCTGAAGGCGCTAAGCGCGCGGCATTCACCGCCCGTTTTATCGCCGCTAAAGAAACTGACTTCTGTTGAAAAAGCCGTATGCTCCTGCGAGAAACAATCAATTTATATAATCTGTTTTCCACTTATTAAAAAATCACTGCCTATTTTTTCTATTTTAACATCTCTTAAGGAAATAGCCGAAGAAATAGAAAGCACCCCTTTGCCTCCGACTGAAGCAAGAGCATTTCTGCCTCCTATAATTTTAGGAGCGATAAAAATGAAAACTCTATCCACGGCTTTAGCATCAAAGAATCTGCCGATAGTTTCTGCGCCGCCCTCGACAAAAACCGACATAATTCCTGAATGATAAAGCGCTTTCAAAATACTTCTTATGGGGAACTGGCCGGATTTTTCTTTTTTGAGAAAGATTAATTTTACTGCTTTAGATATTTTTTGGGCTTTCTTCTTATTGCTTAAACTGGTGATGACGATTAACTTCTCCGGATGATTTTTTAGAACAAACGTTTGGCGGGGAATCCTTAAATTTGGGTCAATTACTATTTTAAAAGGAGTTCTTTTTAAACCTTTTAATGAAGGGTTATCTTTAACTATTGTATTTACGCCGACTAAAACTGCGTCATATTTATCGCGCAGAGATTTGGCTACTTGGCGTGATTTCTCGCTGGTAATCCATTTGGATTGGCCAGTTGCAGTAGCAATTTTTCCATCCAGGCTCTGGGCTACTTTTACCACTACAAAAGGCAGAGATTGTTGCATATTCTTAAAAAATATCTCATTAAGTCTTAAAGCTTCTTTTTCGCCTGAACCCAAGCTGACTTTAATTCCGGCTTGTTTTAATTTTTTTATGGATTTACCGTTTACTTTGGGGTTAGGGTCTTTAACCGCGATAATTACTTTTCTAAATTTCCTTCGGATAATTTCATCCACGCAAGGCGGAGTTTTCCCGAAATGGCAGCAGGGTTCTAAATTTATATAAAGGGTTGCGCCTTTTAAATCTTTGGGTTTGGCTTTTCTGATAGCTTCGATTTCAGCGTGCGGCCAGCCGCATTTTTTATGATAACCTTCGGCGATAACTTTTTTACCTTTGACAATTACTGCTCCCACCAAAGGATTAGGCGAAACAGTGCCTTCTCCTTTTCTGGCTAAAAAAAGGGCACGCTGCATAAAATTTTCAGCTGGCATAAGTTTTTTCACGGCGGGTTTTCATCTCCTCTACCCACTGGTAAGGAACAGTGACCATACCGATTTGGGTAAACTCTTTATAGCTTCCGTGCGAATCCGAGCCGCCGCATTTAAGCAGGTTAAACTTTTCCGCCATACCGGTATAGAGAAGTTTTTTGGCCTTGGACATCGTCGAATAGGCTATCTCTAAACCATTAATACCCGAAGCAATAAACTCTTCCACCCAAGCCTGGTTAGCAATCATATGCGGATGCGCCAGAAAAGAAAGCCCCTGGTATTTTTTGATTAAAGCGCAGGCTTCTTTCACCGAATACTTGAAGTGCGCCCGGTAAGCGGGTTTTCCCGGCGAAAGATATTTGCGAAAAGCCTCGACAAGCGAAGAAACTATGCCTTTGTCCCGAAGATATAAGGCTAAATGCAGGCGCGTGGGTATCGTATCGGCAATTCTTGACATTAATTCTTTGGAATCTACGTTTAAACCCAGAGAAGCCAAGATTTCGGCCATCTCTATGAGGCGGTCTCGCCGTAAAACCTTAACCCGTTCTAACTCCCGGATAAGCTGGGGGTTATCCGCGTCAACGAAATATCCCAAAATGTGGATTTCCGTATCTTGGTGTTGGGCGCTTAACTCAATGGCTTCAATCAATTCCACCCCGTAATTCTGGCTGTGAGTCCGTGCCTCTTTGATTCCGGAAAGCGTATCGTGGTCGGTTAAAGCAATGCAGCGTAATTTCTTCTCTTTAGCCTGTTTAAAAATATCCCCTAGGGTTAAATCGCTGTCGGAAAAATTAGAATGGATATGCAAGTCGCAGCGGTTATCCGTAGTTTCGCTCATATTAAGCCTTGCTCTCGGCTTTGTATATCTTATCCAACACGCCGTTGACAAAGCGCGGCGAATCCAAATCGCCAAAGCGCTTGGCCAATTCTATGGCTTCGTTGATGGAAACTTTGGGAGGGATATCGTCTAAAAAAGTTAATTCAAAACAGGCAATGCGCAGGATGTTGCGGTCAATCACAGCCATGCGGTCAATATCCCAATTCTTCACGTATTTTTTTATCAGGGAGTCAATCTGGCTCAAATTTTTGAGCACGCCGTCTAATAAAATCCGTGAGAAATCAATGACTTCTTGTTTCTGCGGGTATTGTTCTAGATAGCTTTTGCTCGCCTCGGCAGGATCAGCTTTGGATATTTCAATCTGATAAAGAAGGCTTAAAGCAATCTCTCTTGATTTTGATCTTAAACGCATTAAAGCTGCGAATAAATATCAGCCATCTCCAGGGCCGACAAAGCAGCATCGCGGCCTTTGTTGCCCTGCTTGGTCCCGGCACGCTCGACAGCCTGTTCTACCGTATCTGCGGTGATTACTCCGAAAATCACCGGGACTTTTTTGTCCTGGGCAAAACGGGCAACGCCTTTAGAAACTTCGGCGGCGATATAGTCAAAGTGCGGGGTTTCTCCGCGGATAACCGCGCCCAAAGCAATCAGCGCATCGTACTTTTTGGTATCGAGCCGACTTAACAGTTGTGGTATCTCAAAAGCTCCCGGCGTCCAGATAACCGAAATATTTTCGGCTGATACCCCTGACTTTTTCAAAGCGTCAAGGCACCCGGAAAGCAGCTGGTTTGAGATAAACTCATTAAAGCGGGAAATAATAATGCCGATTTTTTTTCCTTTACCCGAAAAACTTCCTTTTATCTCTTTCATTCTCGCCTCCTTCTCTATAAAATATGGTCAAGCTTTTCTTTCTTGGTTTTAAGATAACGCTGGTTATCGGCATGAGCCGGAATTTTTATGGGAATGCGCTCAATAATTTCTAAACCATAGCCTTCCAGCCCGATGATTTTCTTGGGGTTATTGGTTAAAAGTTTAATTTTGTTCACTCCCAAATCCACTAAAATCTGTGCTCCGATACCGTAATCCCGCAGGTCAGAAGCAAAGCCTAAACTCTGGTTTGCCTCTACTGTGTCATGGCCCTCCTCCTGCAGGGAATAAGCTTTAAGCTTGGCTTTTAAGCCAATGCCTCTTCCTTCCTGGCGCATGTAAAGCAGAACGCCCCCTTGGTCTCCAATCATTTTCAACGCTGCATCCAGTTGGCGGCCGCAGTCGCAGCGGCGCGAAGTAAAGATGTCTCCGGTAAGGCACTCTGAATGCACCCGCACCAATACCGGTTCGTTTGTAATATCGCCTTTGACCAAAGCCAGATGCTCGGAAGAATCCAGAATGGACTCATAAAGAAAAAGTTTAAACTCTCCGTAATCGGTGGGTAAATTGACTTTGGTAATCAGCTTTACTAATTTTTCACTTTTACGGCGGTGTTCAATCAAAGAAGCAATAGTGCAGATTTTTAACTGGTGTTTTTCGGCGAACTGAATTAAATCCGGCAAGCGCGCCATAGAACCGTCGGGGTTGATGATTTCACAGATTACTCCTGCCGGGTAAGCGCCGGCTAACTTCGCTAAATCTACGGCGGCTTCAGTGTGGCCGGCCCGAGTTAGCACTCCTCCCTCGCGGGCTTCCAAAGGAAAAACATGGCCGGGTTTTATCAAGTCGCTTACTTTTGCTTCGGGGTTAATCAAAACCGAAATAGTCCTGGCGCGGTCAAAAGCCGAAATACCGGTTGTGATACCGGTTTTAGCGTCAACCGATACCCGCCAAGCAGTCTTGAAAGGGTCACTAAGCTCCCGGTGCATGGGTTCAAGGCCTAACTCCTGAATCCGGCGGTGCTCCAGGGGCACACAAACTAAACCCCTGGCTTCTTTAATCATAAAGTTGATGCTTTCAGGCCGGGCAAATTGGGCCGAAACCACTAAATCGCCTTCATTTTCCCGGCCTTCATCGTCAACCACAATGACCATGCGGCCTTGGCGCAAGTCTTCTAAAATATTATTTATCGGGCTAAACATAGTAAAATACATTAACTCACACCGCTAATATTGTCAAGTATTTTAGGCCTCGGCGGTAGGATTAACGTTTAGTCCACTGAAATCTGCGGCGGGCGCCTTTACGGCCGTATTTTTTACGCTCTTTGGCGCGGGGATCGCGGGTAAGCAAGTCTTCTCTGCGCAAGGTGCTGCGTAGCTGGGGATTCCATTTAACCAGGCAACGCGATATGCCTAAACTTACTGCTCCGGCCTGGCCGCTTAATCCGCCGCCTTTAACCTTGGCTAGAACATCCATCTTGTCAGAAGCTTCGGCGGCTAAAAGGGCCTTTTTTACTTGCGCCTGGTTATCCACGGTAACAAAGTAGTTACCCAGTTCTTTTCCGTTTATGATTATTTTTCCTTTGCCCTGGGGCAGGAGGCGCACACAGGCCACAGCTTCTTTTCTGCGGCCAGTAGCTAAAAATACTTCGGAGGTTTTTTCCTTCATAGTTATAAATTAATTAACTGCGGCTTTTGCGCCTGTTGTTCGTGCTGGCTTTCGGGATAAACTTTCAATGATTTAATCATTTCCCGGCCCAAATTATTTTTGGGAAGCATGCCCTTTACTGCGATATATAATACTTTCGTGGGATTCTTCTGCATTAATTCTTTCAAACTCATATTCTTTAACCCACCGGGATATCCGGAATAGCGGTCATAAACTTTGGTGTTATATTTATTAGCCGTAAGCTTTATATAACGGGCGTTAATCACCACTACTTTATCCCCGCAGATAGCATTAGGGGTAAATATCGGCTTATGCTTGCCTGTCAGAACCCTGGCAATCCTCGTAGCCAGCCGGCCTAAAACCTGATCTTTAGCATCGACCATTACCCAATTTTTCTGCTGGGAAGGGAAAAATTTGGTCTTTTTCATAGGGGAAGTTATACCATGTTTTCAAAGATTGTCAACAAATTTTGAGCGAGTTTTTAACTGCGGCTTGGGCTTCTGGAAGGCTGAATTTTTCTTCGTAAAAGGCTTTACCGACAATGACCCCCCAGAGAAAAGGCAGGCGTTTTTTTATCTGGGTTAAATCATCCAAAGAAGCTACTCCTCCAGAAGCAATAAAATTCATCTCCTTAAATGTTGTCAAAGCCGAAACTTGCGCAAGGTTTAAACCCTTTAAAGTGCCGTCGCGAGAAACATCCGTATAGATTACCCATTTTACCCCTTTGAGTTGAAGGTAAGCGACAAAATCCAAACCGGGGAAATCAGTATGCTTTTTCCAGCCTTCGATGGCTAAGCAATTATCCAAAACATCCACGCCAATAGCCAAGCTTTCTTTGTCCAAGGATTCTAAAAGTTTATTCATAAAATCTTCATCCAAGGCTTTAGTCCCCACGATTATCCTTTTAGCCCCCAAAGAGAGAAGCGACTTGGCTTTCTTGACATCGCGTATGCCGCCGCCGACCTGAACATCGATATCCACTTGGTTAATAATATCTTTGATAATGGCTAAATTATCTTCCTGGCCTAAAGCCGCGGATATGTCCACTAAATGTAAAAGTCCTGCTCCCTCATCTTTCCACTTCTTAGCCATCGCTAAAGGGTCATCGCTATAGACCTTGGAACGGTTGGGGTCGCCTTTGGTTAAACGCACTACTTTTCCCTGATACAAATCAATCGCTGGAATTATCTTCATAGTTTTAAAAAGTTTTTCACTAGCTTCAGGCCCTGGGACTGGCTTTTTTCGGCGTGAAACTGCACTGCCCAGAGATTTTTCTGGTTTAAGCTGGAAGCAAACTCTACCCCATAATCAGTCGTCGT
The DNA here is from genome assembly GCA_964577045.1 of uncultured Planctomycetia bacterium. GTDB lineage: Bacteria > Omnitrophota > Gorgyraeia > Duberdicusellales > 4484-171 > JAHKAJ01. The sequence goes on from CAZNWL010000018.1 coordinate 8,854, forward strand.
CGTAACTAAACTTTTATCTAGGGGCTCGCAGTAATAAGAGTGTACGAAATAAAAAAAATCTCCTTCTTTAATGCCTTTGAAAATATTAGAATTTTGTAATTTGTAATTTGTAATTTGGAATTTTATTTGATTCCATCCCATATGCGGCACAGCCAAAGAGCGGTTATTGAATCTTTTAACTTTACCTTTAATCAGCCCTAAACCTTTTGTGCCGGGAGATTCTTCGCTTTCCTCAAACAAAATCTGCATTCCCAGGCAAATGCCTAAAAAAGGAACGCCTTCTTTTACTTTTTCCCTAAGCAGCGCAAAAAGTTTTCTTTTTTTCAACTCTTTTACTGCCTGGCCAAAATGCCCAACGCCGGGGAAAATAATTTTCGTGGCCTTCTTTAATACTGCTGGGCTCTCGCTAATTTTAACGGTTTTACCCAAAAGCCGGCAAGCATTGGCCACGCTCTTTAAATTCCCCATCCCGTAGTCAACGATTACTATCAATCGATTACCCCTTTAGTTGAAGGTATGCCTTTGCGCCGCGGGTCAATCTGTGTCGCCTGGTCCAAAGCCTTGCCTAGCGCTTTAAACAGAGCTTCTAAAATATGGTGCAAGTCGCCCTTGCGAGATTTTATAATATAAACCAAGCTTATCCCGGCATGCTGGACAAAGGCTTCTAAAAATTCTTTAGCATGCTTAAAAAGAAAATTGGTATCATCAAAACTTTCTGCTAGTATATCTTCTCCTTCCAGAGAAGGCCTTCCGGAGATATCTACGTTAGCCTCCACCACAACTTTATCCATAGTCGCGGAAAAAGACCCGTAGCGGTTGATGCCGGCTTTATCGCCCAAAGCCTCTTTAAAAGCTTTGCCTAAAGCAATGCCGATATCTTCAATGATGTGGTGCTGTAAATCCCCGGCAGCAGTAAGCTCCAAGTCAAATAAACCATGAAAAGCAAACAAAGTAAGCAAATGGTTAAGAGGCTCAAAACCCGTGGTTATCTTAGCCTTGCCTTCTCCGTCAATGTTTAAACTTCCGTTGATGTCAACTTCCTTGGTCTTTCTTTTAATTGCTGCTTTTCTCATGTTTCTAACCTTTTTTTAACGCTTTCGATGTGCTTGTTCATCCCTTCTAAACCGGCTATTTTTTCCAAAACCGCCACTTCCTCCAGCAGGGCTTTTTTGGTATAGTTTATCACGTGCACTTCTTTCAAAAACTCCCGCACCGAAAGGCAGGAGAAAAAGCGGGCTGAACCGCCGGTAGGCAGAACATGGCTCGGGCCGGCAGTATAGTCGCCCAGAGAAACCGGGCTGCTTTCACCCAAGAATATGGCGCCGGCATGCTTTATCTTTTTCAGCCGTGAAGAGGGCTTCTTGGTTAAAATCTCCAAGTGCTCCGGAGCAATCCGGTTTACGGCTTCGCAGCCGGCATCTAAATTTTTAACCAGAAGGATAAACCCCGGAATCTTACGGCTGCCCAGCTCCATCACCAGCTTTTTGGAATTAGTCACCAAAATCCCCAAGCCATTACGATGCTCGGTCTGGGCTTCCAAATCCGCCGCAATATAATCGCAGTTAGCGTCTTTGGAAGCTAAAATCACTATCTCTGAAGGCCCGGCCAGCATATCAATGTCAACTTCGCCGAAAACTTGCCGTTTAGCCTCGGTCACGAATTCATTGCCTGGCCCGATTATCTTATCCACTCTTTTAATCGTTTTAGTCCCATAGGCAAAAGCGGCTATGGCCTGCGCTCCTCCGACCCGGTAAATTTCTTTTATCTTGAGCAAAGAAGCCATGGCCAAAATAAAAGGGTTTAAATTTTTATCTTTGCCCGGAGGCGAAGCCAGCACTATTTCTTTGGTGCCGGCTACTATCGCCGGGATTACCGACATATAAACCGAAGATACCAGCGGCGCTGTTCCGGCCGGCACATACACTCCCACCCGCTCCAGCGGCACATAACGGCTAATCAAAGTTTTCCCGTTGGAATCTTTTACCCGCGTAGCTTTGGGAATCTGGCGGCGGTAGAACCTGGACACATTCTCAATAGCCAATTTAAAAGCCGAAATAATCGATGAGTCCAGCTCGTTAAAAGCCGCGCTTATCTCTGTCTCGCTTATCTTTAAATCCTTCGGGGATATTTTTACCTTGTCGAATTTTTTGGTATATTCTAAAAGAGCGTTATCGCCGTTATCGCGGACATTTTTTATAATCTTTGCCACCCGCTCCTTGACTTTTTCCCTGCACCAGCGTTTTTTGCCGAGCAGTTTTTCTAAAGTGTCTAAGTTTCTTAC
>CAZNWL010000019.1:0-10854 GCA_964577045.1 uncultured Planctomycetia bacterium
GCCTCTAATTTGGCCAAATTATTTATCCCTAAACTATTTTTCAACACGTAAAACCAGCTATATTTATATTCGACCTCATCGTCGCGTAAAAGATTTGAATAGTCTAAATCTTCGACTTTAATTTGCAATATTTTTTGGCCTTCCAAAATAGTATGCAGGCCTCCGGAAAGGAGTATATCCCGGGATGGAAGCCCTGCTTTCTGCAAAAAAGCAACCAACTCTTCCAAGGAAACTTCCTTCTCTATCTTAATGGTTTTTACTTTGCGCCGATGAAAAAAATTTATGATATCTTCGGTGAGGTTTGAAACCGGCAGTTCCTCTCCGCAGCATGACAGTTTATCGTAGGATATTTCCAAAGTCAAAAAGCCAGCCAGCTGCCAAAGCTCCAATATTTTCGCCTTTAAATCTTGGGCTGAATTTAAAAAAATCGGGTGTTCTGGAAAATAAACCGAAATATTGGTGAGTGCTACCCGCAGGATTTTTAAAAATGGCTCAAAATGACTGTATTCAGCCATATAAAATTTTCAAAAATATTCGCTGTAAACGTCGCGAATATATTGTAACGTAGACCTGCCTTTTTTATAGCCGAGTTCAAAGAAGCCGGATAAACCATAGCGTAAACAACCCGGGGAAGTCGAAATTGCCGACTGTTCTAAAGGAAGAACTTCCTCTTTGTTTGAGCAATCTCTTAAAAAATTATAAAACCCCTCTTTTTTGCCCAACCTTCCGATAAAGGAAAAAGTAAAATTACTATCTCCAGCTTCTTTTTCTATAGACTCAAAGATATGGGAAATTTCGCTGCGCAGATAATCTTTTACAAACGAATTTATCGTCTGGATGCTTAAATTAACGTATCCCGAATCTTTTTTCAGGGTTATTTCTTTAAAATAAGGCGTTTCCTTAAAGGAAACGTAACGCTCAAATACCTCCTCGGCTAGGGAATAGCCCAGAAGAAACCTTTTGGAGATATTCTCAATTAAATCTTTTAGGCTAAAGCATAAGTCTTTTGAGAAAATTAAATCGTCTTTTGTGCGGATTAAAAAATTACTCCTTGAATGATTAAACCGCAGGACTGCCTGGATACCGGAAGGATTAGTGAAGCTTGAAGCATAACTGCTTAAAGCCGCCCAAACAAAACCAGAGAAGCGAAGGTTGAAATTGTCAAAAATATCCTCTACTTCTTTATAAACCTTCTCTTTTACGCTGGCCAGTAAAAAATTACCGCCTAGTTTCTTAGCCCAAACCCCGTAAGGAGGCTCGGGGTATACCGAATCCAAAACCGTATAGTTAAATGCTATATTATGGATACAAAAATCATCCCAATCCAGGTATTTATCTTCGAGGCATCTCTTGACAAAGCGAAGGTCGAAAGAAGAAATCCTTTTTTTCCCTTTAAGCGGCACGACCTCGGTAACCTTCTTCAGGCTAACAAAGGCTGGAGGTAATTCAAGAAAGATTTTATCTACTTTAAGGCGGTGGCGCTTACCAGCGTCCTGGATGGCCTGGTTAAGCAAAGCGGAATTCTCCTTAATAGAGCTGACCGGGTCAGCCGAATTCTTTGAAAGGTCCAGCGGAAATTCTTCAAGAAAATTAAAGGAAGATTTTTTTAAACTACCGAGAGAAATAAAAGCGCGGTCGTCATCTATAACAATTGCGCCTGCACCTTTTGTTCCCATTTATTAGCGGTCAAAACCTACGTAAACTTCCTTATAACGTAAATCGATATACTGAATCTGGTCCAATTTATCTTTTAATCTTACATTAATAACGTCCTTGAGCAGGGTGAGTTTACGGACGAAATCATTCCTGCCGGTGATTACCCTCACCTTTTTATCCAAGCCGCTCGTATCTTTGGCCGGTTTTTTTAGATTAACCATAAAATAAAGCGCTTCAGGCATAACGGCATTTATTGAACTCACTCTAAACAACTTGAGAAAGGCCGTCTTTTCTAGGTCCGCCATAAGCTCAAAAGTATAATTTAATTCTTCGCTTTTGAGCTGATAGCCTCTTTGATAGGCATTACTGTCGGAAGGTATTTCCAATATAATTAAATTACTGATTTCAGCCAAAGAACCATCGCTTATAATTACCCCCTCTCGGTCTATAGGATAAAACTTCTTGCCCTTTATTTGGGCAATAGGCAGCCTATTCTCGACTATAACCTTAAGGCCATGAGGAAATCTTTTTAATACTGTTACTGACTTATATTCGGGATGCTCCTTAAAAATATCGTCAACTATCTGCTTCAGCTCTAAATTGAACAGGGATTTTCCCGCAGCCTTATTTTTAATTTTCTGGCTCAACTCTACATTAGACTCAATAGCTTCCGAAGAGACGCGGAAAATTTTTGAATTATAAATAAAATACCCTAACACCCCAAAAAACACAAGGCTGGTGGCGAGAAATAGTCCCGCCCAAACCAAAGGCGGGCTTACTTTTACTCTAATTTTTTTCAATCTTCCGTTTCTTCTGCGTCCCATTTTAAACCAAGGATTCTTGTGGCCGTAAGGCTAACTCTGTCATTTTTAAAATCAACTCGTCAAATTCTATACCGCAAACTTTTGCCGAAAGCGGCAGCAAGCTGTGGGAAGTAAGGCCGGGGATTGAATTGACCTCTAATACATAGGCTCTGCCGTCTTGAGCGAGACGCAAATCAACCCGGGAAAAATGCCGGCAGCCCAAAGATTTATGTGCTGCTTGAGCCTGGGCCTGGACTTCGTGGTAAATGTCTTCTGGTATTTGGGCCGGAGCAACAAAATCAGTCAGGCCGTCAGTATATTTAGCCTGAAAATCGTAATAGCCTCTTTTGGGAATTATCTCAACTACCCCTAAAGGCTGCTCATTAAGAATACCCACAGTTAACTCTCTACCCTCGATATAGTCTTCTAATAAAACGATGTCCTGATGGTTAAAAGCTTTATCTAATGCCGGCTCTAATTCTCTGGGCTGCCGGACAATCGATATTCCTAGGCTCGAACCAGAACTGCAAGGCTTAACCACTAAAGGATAAGCTAAATCTTTAGGAACCAAGTTAGGCTCATAACAAATGCTGAATTCAGGAGTCGTGATGCCGAATCGTTTAAAGGCTTGCTTGGACAAAGCCTTATTCATAGCCAAGAAACTAGCCCGGGGTTCTGAACCGGTATAAGGAAGATTTAAACCCCGGATGATTTCCTGGATACCGCCATCCTCGCCGAATTTTCCATGCAAAGCTATGAAAGCCGCATCTATGTTTTGAGAACGGATAAGCGCTTCGACATCCTCTCTCTGTGAACTCTTAATATCGATAAGAACTGCGTTGAGATTTTTCCGGTTTAAAGCCTTGTGCGCTTCGCCGGCTGAAATCAGGGAAATTTCACGCTCTCCAGATATTCCGCCCCCCAAAACACCAATTTTATTTTTTTTGAGATCCATTTATGCCCAACGGATAATTTCCTCTTCTAAAATTATACTATGTTTTTTATAAACCACATCTTTAATTTTATCGATTAAATAAGCAACATCGTTATATTTAGCCGAGCCGGTATTGACTATGAAATTTGCGTGTTTGGGGGAAATCCGGGCGCCGCCTTTTTCCATTCCTTTAAGGCCGCACGAATCGATAAGAAAACCGGCTGATTTTTTTTCGGGGTTTTTAAAAATACAACCACAGTTGGGAAAGCTTAAGTCCTGTGATTTGAGCCTGCGGCCAAAAAAGGTTTTCAGGCGTTCTTTTACTTCTCTGGACTGGGGCAAAATCAGGCTCGCCCAAAGAACAATCCGCTCGCCGATCGAAGAAGTGCGGTATCCAAAAACTAAATCTTTGCGCCTTAACTCTTGAATATTGCCCCAGCGGTCGCTTAAGGCAACTTCCCCCACCAAAGTGGAAATCTGGCGGTCATAAGCCGAAGCGTTAAGTTTAAGCAGCCCTCCAAGAGTAGCGGGGATACCGGCTAAATTCTCTAATCCGCCTAAATCGTGTTTTAAACAATAGTTAAGCAGGGAAGCTAAAGTCGTTGCCGCGCCCACCACTAGCCGGCCCTCTCTTTCTTCTATATAGTCAAAACCCGCTCCTAACTTGATTACCGGTTTCTCGATGGGCGAATCGCTCACCAAGATATTTGACCCCCCGCCCAAGATATAAACGCCCGGGCCGAACTCCGATAAAAGCCGGCATAATTCTTCGGGAGTATTCGCTAAAAAGAAAAATTTAGCCCTCCCGCCTATTCTGATAGTGGTGTAGTCTTTCAATTCAACATTAGTTTCCAGCTCTATTTTTTTTAAACTCATAGATTACTTTATCCATTCGGGAATAAATATCGCCGGCGCCCAAAGCCAAGACTAAATCGCCTTCCTTTAACTTTTCGGGAATAGTTTGAGAAAGTTTTTCCACCGCCACATATTCTACGTCAAGCGTGGAATGTTTTTTTACGGCTAAAGTTAAGCTTTCGGCGTTTATCCCTTCGATGCGTGGCTCATGGGCACTGTAAATATCCGTGACGACCACCTTATCCGCATCGGCAAAGCAGTTAAAAAATTCCGAAAAAAGAAGGTTTACCCGGGAGTAACGGTGAGGTTGCAAAATAACAAAGATTCTTTTCGGGTTAAGCAGGCGCGCTGCCTTGATCACTGCTTTTATTTCGGTGGGATGATGAGCATAATCATCGACAAAAGTCACTCCGGCCACCTCTGCTTTAACCTGAAACCTGCGCTTGGTGCCCCGAAAACCCTCTATGATTTTAGCGGCTCTTTTTAAATCCTCGCCCAGATACCAACAAACTGCCAAAGCGGCTAAGCAGTTACGGCAGTTATGCTCGCCAAGCAAAGGAATCCTCACCGGCGTAATAAAATCCCCTTTGATGAATAAATCGAAACAACTGTATTTATGGTCAAACCGGAAATTACGGCCTTGAACCTGGTTAAAGCTCCCCCACCCGAATTTAATTCCGCCAACTTCATCAATAATCTTGGCTACCGAATCCTGGTCTCCCCATCCAAAAGCTTTTCCTTTGGTCTTCTGGGCAAATATCAGGAAACTGCGGTTAATCTGTTCCAAAGTCCCGTAATAATCCAAGTGTTCGCAATCGATATTAGTGATTACCGAAATCCAGGGATCATAGCAGAGAAAAGTCCCGTCGCTTTCGTCGGTTTCAATAACGCAGTACTGTTCTCCCCACCAGGCATCCCGCGTATAGTTAAGGGGCGAGCCGCCTAAAAATACCGTCGGTTTAAACTCCAAAGAAGTAAACAGGTAACCGATTAAAGCGGTAGTGGTAGTTTTTCCGTGGCTGCCGGCTATAGCTACAGTTTTACTGCCCCGGCAAAGTTCAGCCAGAAGCTCGCCTCTCTTGATAATCTGTATTCCCCGCCTTTTTGCCTCTTGTATTTCCGGATTATCTTCGTGTACTGCCGAAGAATACCCCAACATCTGCACACCAACAGGCACCTGGTCTTTATGATGGCCGATGAATACAGAAATCCCCTCATCCCTCAATTTTTTAATCTGATAGCCTTCCTGGCAATCTGAACCGCTGACTACAAAACCTTTATCCTTAAGCAACAAAGCCAAGCCGCTCATGCCTACGCCGCCAATTCCCACCAGATGGATGCTTTTTACTTTAGATAAAACTTCGCCCATTGCCCCTCCATTTCCTCAATATTATTTAAACCGCTGAAAGCTTTAGCCATGGCTGTTTTTATTGAATCGCCGTGCTTAAGATAAGAAAGAAAACGGGAAAAATTATTTCTTCCGTATTGTTTAACAAAAAAATTAATTATCGAAAAAGATTCAATATAAAATAAGCCGGCATAATTAGCGGAATTACCGTCAAGGCTTGCGGTATTAGCCGCAAGAAGCTCCTTAAAGGGAATATATTGGTTATTTTTGATTAACTGTTTAAGCTGACGCATCCTGGTTTGATACAACTCCCGGCCGTATTTATCTTCTATGTAGCAGGCAACCCCTTCATCCAGCCAACTATCTAAACTGTTTTTCTTAAGATACTCATGAAGGATAATATGAGTCAGCTCGTGTATAAAAATAGGGTTAAAACGTTCCTGGTCGGGATAGGTATAGATTATCTTTGCCAGATAATTAACGCATGCCCCTGACCACGAAGAACATCTAAACTGCGTAAGGTAATTTTCCTTATTGTCGGCAATAAAAACTTTCGCCCGGTTCTCCCATAACCAAAGCTCGTCGCGGATAAAGTTAAACTCCTGGGTAATTATCCGGTAGTATTTTTCGGCAACGTCCTTAATGCTGTAAACATAATCCTGCGAAACACCTGGCTGATAGTTAATCAAAAAATGTTCGGAACACAAACTCTTGAAATCGGCTTCGGCGCCGAAACCCTTCGCCGGATAAACTGCCGCTAAAAAAGTAAATGCGCTAACAAAAAAAACTGATATCAAAATCCTCAAAGCCAACCCCCAGTTTTATCTTGGCGGCTTCCTTGGCCATATTCTCGCGTAAATCGGAGTCGGAAATCAGCTTTTCCAGAGAGCTTCGGAAATCCGAAAAGAAAAAATCATTCTCGGGAAAAATAAAAGCCGCGCCTCTTTCCTGAAAATAAAGAGCGTTTTTCATCTGATGGCCGAAGCCTCCGGGATGCGGTATAAGCAGGCTAGCCAAACCATAATAGGAAATCTCAGACATTGTCAAAGCGCCGGCCCGCGAAACAACTATATCCGCAGCGCTGTATAAAACCTCGACATTATAATAAAAATCCTTTATAAAACTCTTATTAATTATTTTATTATATTTTTGGTAAATTTCAAAGTACTTATCTCTACCGGTTAAATGGATTATCTGGCATGAGCCTTTAAACTCCTCGATGAACTTCAAAAAAACCTGATTGACAAAGTTTGCTCCTTGGCTTCCGCCGCAGCAAAAAATAACCGCCCCTTCGTCAAAGTTAAGAATTTTACGGGCTTGCGCTTTAGCCAGCTTTTTTAAGTTTTCCCTTAAAGGCACCCCCACTACCATGCTTTTTTTTGAAAGAAGCTTGCCAGGAAACCCCTGAAAAACCTTGGGCACAAACTTAGAAAGAAGCTTATTGGCCCGGCCAAGCTGAACGTTCGGCTCATAAAGAACAGTCTCGATAAAAAATAAACTGCTCAATAATATCAAAAAGAAGCTGTCTCTGCCGCCAAAGCCGATAACTTTTTTCGGCCTTAAAGTAAAAAGAATATATATCGCCTCAAAAAAGCGTAAAAAACCTTCCACAATTAAATTACGAAAAGGAAGGCATTTTCCGAAAGTGAAGAAACTTTCCTTTTCCACATACTGTTTTAGGTTTTCAGAAGTAACGAAAAAATAGATTTCGTTTCGGGCTAAACGTTTAATTTTCTGAGCAATAGCCAACGCCGGAAAAATATGGCCGGCGCTTCTTTCGCAGGCAAATAAAATCTTCATTCCCGTGACGCGTTAAAAAATAACCCTAAAAGTATATAGTGGACAACCAGGTTGCTTCCGCCGTAACTCATAAACGGTAAAGGCAAGCCTTTGGTGGGCAGAAGCCCGCAGCTGACTCCGATATTGATTATTATTTCCAGAAAAAATATCAAAACTACGCCCCATAAAACTCCGGAACGGAAATCTTCGGCTGCGCTAGAGGCAATTTTAAACATCTTATGAAAAAGAAGATAAAAAATAAAAAGAAGGCTTATCGCCCCCAGGAGCCCAAACTCTTCAGCGATGATGGAAAAAACAAAATCCGTGTGGGAAGCCGGAAGAAAAAAGAGTTTTTGCCGGCCTTGGCCTAAACCTACCCCAAAAAATCCGCCTTCTCCATAGGCAATCTGGGACTGAATCAATTGGAACCCCGAACCTCGGGGATCAGAGAAAGGATTAATATAGGCGGTAATTCTTTTTAAACGGTAAGGATAAAACTTAACCAGAAAAAAAGCGAACACCAGCCCTAAAAGAACGATAAAAAGGAGGTGCCGGCCGCGGGCTTTAAATAAAAAAAGAAAAAGAATAGTCCAAATAACCCAGAATGCGGCAGTGCCCAAATCCGGCTGAAGCAGGAGTAAAATACAAACCGAACCCAGAATGACCCCTAAAGGAATCAACCCTCTGCCGATAGTTTTTATTAAACCTTTTTTCCTCCGGCAGTAATCGGCGCAATAAAGTAAAAAGGAAACTTTAAGTATTTCGGAAGGCTGTATATTAAAACCGCCCAGATACAGCCAGCGTTTTGCTCCGCCAGCTTCATGGCCCAGAAAAACCACGACCACCAGGCATAGGATGGTTAAAAGCAGGAGTTCTTTATTCCAGCGCCGCAAAAAATCCAAGTCAATAAAAAGACTGATAAAAAAAAGAGAAAGCCCGGCCACAAAAGAGATTAACTGTTTTTTCAAAAAATAAGTGGCGTCTTGTGCGGCTTTAAAAGCGTAAACGCTTGATGATTCGTATACCATCAAAAGGCCAAACAAAGTAATAGCAAAAACTACAAAGAAGATAAACTTGCGTTCTTTTTTCAAAATATCTGCGCTGGTCATGTTTTAAGATTATTTACAATCTCAATGAACTTGTCGCCGCGCTCTTCGTAATTTTTGAACATATCATAGCTTGAGCACATCGGCGAAAGAATCACCGTATCGCCTGTATTAGCCTGGCCGAGAGAAGCTTCTATCGCTCCTTTGAAAGATGGGAAGTTTTCTATGGGTATGTGGCCTTTTAGAGAATCGCTGATAAGTTGCGCCGCCTGGCCAAAAACATTTATTTTTTTAACCCGTTTAATGTAAGGCACGATTTCTGAATAATCCAGCCCTTTGTCTTTTCCGCCGGCTAAAAGAATGACCGGGCCTTTTGTATTTTTAAGCGCCCAAACAGTAGAAGAAGGATTGGTTGCCTTAGAATCATTAACAAAGGTTATACCGTTGATATTCCTCACCAGCTGCATGCGATGAGGCAGGCCGCGGAATTTGGAAAAAACAGCCTGGCAATCGGTTTTGCTCAAACCATAGATGCGGGCTATCCGGTAAACACAGGAAAGATTCTCATTAGGAAACTCGTCTGAAAAATACAGGATTTTTGAGCGGACAGGAGCAAACTTCTCGACATTAAAACCCGCATCTTTATTCAAAACCGCATAATCATCCGCGGTTTGATTCCGGAAAATATTCATCTTAGCCCCCAGATAACCCGCAAAATCCTTATAACGGTCAAGGTGGTCAGGGGTGATATTAAGCAGAGCGGCAACGCGCGGCCTAAATTTTATAATTGTTTCCAGCTGGAAAGAACTTAGTTCTAAAACTACCAAATCATTTTTCTTGGTCTGCAAAACAAAAGAGGCAAAAGGCGTGCCGATATTGCCGCCTAAAAAAACTCTTTTTCTTTTGCTGCGCAGCACTTCGTAAGTCAAATGAGTAGTGGTGGTCTTTCCGTTAGTGCCGGTAATAGCCACGCAGTCGGCTTTGGTCAGCCAAAAGGAAAACTCAATTTCGCCTATCGCTGGTATCTCTAAAGCCTGGATAAGTTTAAAAGCCTGGGAATTAAAAGTATCTACGCCGGGAGAAACTACTGCCAGGTCGCAGGTTTTGATAAAGTTTTCGCTGTGCGAACCGAACTCAAACTCCACGCCCTGTTTGGCAAAAGAATCTATCTGGCCCTGCGCGAAACTATTCCGCTCCTTCTGTTCGCTTACCCTTACTTTTTTGCCTAAGGCTAAAAGTAAATTAGCCAAGGCTATGCCGCTCCTACCCCAACCCACCACGCAAACTCTCTTAAAACTATCTATGTTCATTGAGCACCTTAATATAATTATTTAGCGAAATCCCGACTACTGTCGGGATAAAGTTTTAACGTATCTTTAGCGTCAAAAGGGCGATTATTGCGCAAACAATCGAGACTATCCAAAGACGGATAATTATCTTGGGCTCTTTCCATCCTAAAAGTTGTAAATGATGATGCAGCGGCGCAGCCAAAAATACTTTTTTTCCTCTAAGCCGCACAGATAATATCTGCAGAATAACGCTTAAAGCCTCCAAGACAAACAATCCGCCGCTGAAAAAAAGAAGAAACTCCTGTTTTATCAAAAGGGCCGTAGTTCCCAGCGCTCCGCCTAAAGCCAAAGCGCCGCTATCGCCCATAAAAACCTCTGCCGGATAAGAGTTAAACCAAAGAAAAGCTAATCCTGCACCCATCAGCGACAGGCAAAAAATCGAGAGTTCCCCAGCCCCTTCGATATAGGGGATAAAAAGATAATTTGCAAACCTAACGTGGCCTACTACATAACTTAAAATTGCAAAAATTAAAGAATTGGTGATTACTGCTCCAATAGCCAATCCGTCAAGTCCGTCGGTAAAATTAACGGCGTTAGAAGTAGCCACGACCATCAGCGTCGACCAAAAAATGTAGAAATAACCTAAATCAACAAAAAATTTTTTAAAAAAAGGCATATTCCAAAAATTAGGGAAATCTTTATTTAAAAGCAGGACAGCCCCCAACACTACCCCCACCAGAGTTTGGGCTATTAATTTTTGGCTGCGGCTTAAACCCTTGCCGCGTTTTATCTTTAAAAGGTCGTCGCGTAAGCCTACGGCGCCCAAACTCAACAAAACCAGCAATACCGAAAGAATCAGATAGTTGTCGAGCCTCGCCCAAAGCAGGGTGGAGACACACATGGAAAATATAATCAGAATACCGCCCATAGTCGGGGTTCCCTTCTTTGAATTATGCAGAGACTCCAGGTGAATATGGCCATACATATCCACTCTCTCCACTATCTTAAGATTTTTAAGATGCCTCAAGGTAAATTTCCACAAAAGCATTACTAAAAGAAAAGATGTGATGAAGGCTGAGCCGGCGCGGAAAGTTATATATTTGGTAATATTAAAAAACGAGAAATATTTAGCCAGGGGGTAAAG
>CAZNWL010000020.1:0-5933 GCA_964577045.1 uncultured Planctomycetia bacterium
TTACAAACAAAACAAATATTGAGAAAAGCCTTAGCACTTTCCCCTGTTGAACGGGCTGAATTGATTGAGAGAATTTATAGCAGCTTCCATTATCCCAAGGAAGGTAATTTTGATGCCTTATGGGCAGAAGAAGCTGAAGCAAGAATTGATGCATTCCAAAAGGGTAAGTTGAAGGCTGTTTCTGCTAAAAAGGTATTCCAGAGAATTAAAAAACTCAAATAATGCCCGAAGTTAAATTTCTTTTAGCTGCCGAGGAAGAATTTATTGAAACGGTAATTTATTATAATTCACAAAGCGAGGGCTTTGGCTTTGAGTTCGCCGCGGAAGTAAAATATACCATAGAAAGAATTATCCGATATCCGCTTGCTTGGCATAAACTATCCGAACGGACTCGTCGCTGCCGGACAAATCGTTTTCCCTACGGCATTATTTATCAGATAAGAAAAAACTGCATAATGATTATTGCCATAATGCATTTACATAGAAAGCCGCAAACTTGGCAGGAAAGAATTAAAGAAAGCACATAAAACCACTCGAACCTACGAGGTTGAAGCGAGTTGAAATTAAGATCACAACAGAAACAAAGATAATTCCACATTTATTTGGCAATATCAAAAAAATGCAGATTCCGTATATTGATAGTATAAAAATGTCGCACTACGAATTCAAGTCAGTCGGGAAAAAAGGCCGCAATAAATACATAGGTAGTTGGACTGAAACTGTGTCAAAGAAAATTGATTTGCCTTTTACGGTAGAGTCTGTGAAAAAAGTGCTGGCATGGGGCGCTTCACCAGACGATTCACCATTCACTCACCAAGACATTGCTCATTGGTGCGATCAATTTCATATAGCTATATTTAATACAGATACCACTGATAAAATGGTAAATATCGCAGCAGATGTTGCTAATGATGTAGACGCTCAATGGGAAATGTTCTTGGCAAACACATATACGCTCAAAGAGTTACAAAAATTGGATTTTTCAAAAGTAACACTACCAGTCGACTGGTTCAATGATTGGTTAAATAAAATAAAATAAAATATGAATGCCTAACTCTATCCGGCCGACTTTTCCGCCGCCTTTAGCGGCTTCAAGGTGGCTGATGCCGTTTTCAGATGTAAAGCATAATTTTATTTGGGACAGGAGCCGGTTAAAGACGCTATAAAATTATTTTTCCTAAGAAGAAAAGCGAAATATAGTTTAATTATGAATAAGGCAATTTTTACCGAACGCGATAGGAGGTTTTTACTGCAGCAGGATTTAAAAAAACCGGCTCAATGGAAAAAGATAGAGGAGCTATACGCCCAGGGCCTGCCTCTGGCTTATATATTAGGTAAGGAAGAGTTTTATGGTTACGAATTCAAGGTTAATCCTTCGGTTTTGATTCCCCGGCCAGAAACCGAACTGCTGGTGGAGAAAGCTTTGGAAATAATCGAGATTAATAAATTAGATACAGTGTTGGATTTATGCTGTGGTGCGGGTAATATCGCCATAGCCATTAAAAAGGAAATCCGGAGAGATATTCAAGTTTTTGCCTCGGATATAAGTTCTCAAGCTTTACGGCTAGCCAGAATAAATGCTGAAAAACATAAGGTAAATATTAGCTTTGTCCAGTCAGATTTATTCGCTAGCCTAAAAGGGAGATTTTTTGATATAATTGTAAGTAATCCCCCTTATGTTGAGGAAGAAAATATTCGGGGTTCGCTTAAATATGAGCCCCGTCTTGCTTTATCCGGAGGGCCTGACGGTTTAACTATTATTAAAAAAATATTAGACCAAGCCCATCTTTGTCTGAAAGATGAGGGTTTCCTGATTATGGAAATTGGTTATAAACATAAAGCGGCGATTGTAACTGATGGATACAAGTTAGTAGAATGGATTAAAGATTATTCCGGTCATTTTCGGGGGGTAGTTTTAAAGAAAAATGGATAAATTTACTATACACCAATCTAAGCTTTCCGGGACAGTAAAAGTGAGCGGTTCTAAAAACGCCGCACTTCCGATTATTGCGGCGACTATTCTGACTGATGAAGAATGTGTCATCCACAATGTGCCGAATTTACGGGATATCCAGACCATGCTTATGATTTTACAGGGTTTGGGTAAGACGTTTGAGTTTAAAGACGGCACTTTAATCATCCGCGCCAAATCGCATAAATCGTTTCTCGCTCCTTATCGTCTGGTTAAGACCATGCGGGCTTCTTTTTGTTTCTTAGGACCGCTTTTGGCCAAACGCAAGAAAGCAAAAGTAGCTTTACCTGGAGGTTGTATTATCGGCCCGCGGCCAGTAGATTTGCACATCAAAGGTTTAAGGAACTTGGGCGCAGAGATATCTATTCAGGATGGTTATTGTTTCGCGCAAGCTAAAGAACTAATCGGCCAGCATATGTATTTAGGCGGAAGCTTCGGCTCTTCGGTCCTGGCCACGGATAATGTGCTGATGGCTGCGGTTTTAGCCCAGGGAGAAACTATTATTGAATATGCGGCCTGCGAGCCGGAAGTGGAAAGTTTAGCTTTATTTTTAAAGAAAATGGGTGCAGATATCCGAGGAGAAGGTTCGCCGGTTTTACGGATTAAGGGCGTAAAGAGCCTTTCCGGATGCGAATTTGAAATAATTCCCGACCGGATTGAAGCCGGAACATTCATTGCCGCTAGTCTTGCCACGCATTCTCCTTTAACTATACAAGGGGCAAACCCCTTTCATCTGACCTCGGTGCTGGAAACGGCTAAAAGAATCGGGGCTAAGATTAATATCGGCTCTGATTCTTCCATTGAAGTCAAGCCAGCGGATAGATTAAAGCCGGCCAACATCACCACTTTAGCTTATCCGGGATTTCCTACGGATCTTCAGGCTCAATTCATGGCTTGTCTTTGCCTGGCTGACGGGATATCCTTGATTACCGAAAAGATTTATCCGGACAGGTTTATGCACGTAGCCGAACTTAACCGCATGGATGCTGCTATTCAACGCAGCGGCCCATATGCGATCATTGAAGGAAAAGACCATTTAAGCGGCGCGGAAGTTATGGCTTCGGATTTAAGGGCTTCCGCGGCTTTAGTGATAGCCGGGCTCACTGCCCAGGGGAAAACTCAAGTGCTAAGAGTTTACCACATTGACCGGGGTTATGAACAAATCGAACATAAGTTCAGAAAATTAGGAGCTAGAATCAAAAGAGAGAAACAGTGAAGGTTTTAGTAATTGATAACTATGATTCCTTTACTTATAACTTGGTGCAATACCTGCAGGAATTGGGCGCCGAAGTTACAGTTTTCCGCAATGACCAAATCAGCCTAGCTGCATTAAAGAAGCTTAAATTTGACCGCTTAGTAATTTCTCCTGGCCCTGGCCAGCCCAAAGATTCAGGGATTAGTTGCCAGGCGATCAAATATTTTTACAAGCATATTCCGGTTTTAGGAGTTTGCTTGGGGCATCAATGCCTGGGTTATTGTTTCGGGGCCAAGATTATCCGCTCAAAGAAAATCATGCATGGCAAAACTTCGGATATTTATCACGATGGTCGGGATATTTTTAAAGGAATCAGAAATCCGTTTACGGCAACGCGTTACCATTCCCTGATTATCGATAAAAAGAATTTGCCGAAAGATTTAGTTACGACAGCCCAAACCAGAGATGGTATAATTATGGGGGTAAGCTTAAAAAATTTTCCCTTATACGGAGTGCAGTTTCATCCCGAATCTATTTTGACTAAAGAGGGAAAAAAAATTCTAAAAAATTTTCTTAATTTATGATTAAAGAAACAATTGCCAAGTTAGTTCTAGGTAAAGACCTTAATTTTGAGGAGACCAAGGAAGTTTTCGAGGAAATTTTTGACCACAAGCTTACCCCTGCACAAATAGCCAGCTTTCTTACGGCTTTAAAAATAAAAGGAGAAAAGGAAGCCGAAATTTTAGCCGCAGCTACGGTTATCCGCAGCCGGGCAATCAAAATCAAATTAAGCGCCGGTTTCCTGGAAGGCGTGGAAAAGGGCCCTTTGATTGATACCTGCGGTACCGGAGGTTCTGGCCTAAATAAGTTTAATATTTCTACGGCAGTTTCTTTTGTGGTGGCGGCAGGAGGGGTGGGGGTAGCCAAGCACGGCAACAAAGCCATGTCTTCTTCCTGCGGAAGTGCCGATGTTTTAGAAGCCCTGGGTATAAATATTACGGCCAGCCCTTTAACCATGGAGCAGGCTTTAAAAAAAATAGGGATGGCTTTTTTGTATGCGCCTTTATATCATCCAGCGCTTAAAGAAGTAGCCGGGATAAGAAGGGAAATGGGAATCCGAACGATTTTTAATATCCTGGGGCCGCTATGCAATCCCGCAGGGGCGGATTATCAGCTCCTGGGGGTTTACCGCCAGGAGCTAGTGACATGCTTGGCCAAGGTTTTAAAACAGTTGGGGCTTAAGCGGGCCATAGTGATTTATAGCCAGGATTTAAAGGATGAGATATCTTTGAGCGGAAAAACCCAGGCTGCTTTTTTAAATAACCATAAGATTACCGCTTTAACCCTTTCTGCAGCAAGTTTCGGTTTAAAAAAAGTTGCAGTCAGAGATTTACTAGTTAAAGATGCCCGCGAGTCAGCCGAAGTTATCCGCAAGGTTTTAGAGGGGAAAAAAGGCGCACCCCGGGATGTAGTTTTAGCTAATGCTTCTGCTTGTTTTTATATCTTAGGTAAGGCCCATGATTTTAAACAGGGAGTTTCTTTGGCTGCTCAACTCATTGACTGCGGTAAAGCCAAAGCCAAGTATATAGAATTCAAAGATTTTTTGAAAAGCCATGCATAAGACGCTATCGCTTATTTTGGAGGCTAAGAAAAAACGGATTAAAGTTTTGCGGAAAAACCGCCAAGCTTTTTTATCTTTAATCAAGAAAGCCCCTGCCCCGCTTTCTTTTAAGAAAGCGATAAAACGCGAGGGGAAGGTTTCTTTTATTGCCGAGATTAAGCAGGCTTCGCCTTCGGCCGGGGTCTTACGCCAAAATTTCAATGCTCTGGAATTGGCTAAATTATTTGAGAAGGGAGGAGCTCACGCTATTTCCGTACTCACCGAGGAGGATTTCTTCTTAGGCAAAATCAATTACATCGAAGAAATCAGGAAAGAAATCGGCCTGCCGATTTTACGCAAAGATTTTATCATCGATGAAGTCCAGATTTTAGAATCCCGGGCAGTGGGAGCCGACGCCATTCTTTTGATTATAGCTGTTTTGGAAGAAGCTAAAGCCAAAGAGCTTTACGAGTTTAGTAAAAGCTTGAATATGGATGTATTAGTTGAGGTACACAGCGAAAAAGAGCTGAAAAGAACGCTTAAACTAGGCGCAGAGATTATCGGCATAAATTCCCGCAACCTCCATACTTTTGAAATTAACAGTGAACGTCAGAAAAAGCTCATTCCCTTTATACCCGAAGGGGCGCTGAAGGTTTCTGAAAGCGGCATAAAGACCTTGAAAGACATGCTGCTTTTAAAAGGCCTGGGTGCGGATGCGGTTTTGGTGGGAGAAGCTTTGATGCGGGCCGCTAACATCGAGGAAAAACTTAAAGAATTGAACATTGACCCTTAAGCAATGATTAAAGTAAAGATTTGTGGGATTACTAATTTAGAAGATGCCTTATTGGCTTCGCGCCTCGGCGCAGATGCTTTGGGGTTTATCTTTTCTCCGAAAAGCCCGCGTTGTTTGACTGTTCAAGCTGCGGCTAAGATTATCGCAAAACTCGATCCCTTCTTGACCAAAGTAGGCGTATTCCTTGATCAGGACGAAGGGCAGGTTTTAGAGATTGCCTCTAACCTAAAATTAGACGTGCTTCAGTTTCACGGAAGCGAAAGCCCAAGCTACTGTAATTCTTTTAACAAAGAATTTAAGCTGATTAAAGTTTTTTCCCCCGAAGACCGTCCTTATAAAAAGGCTATTTGCGGCTATAAGGTAGACGCTTTTA
>CAZNWL010000020.1:5943-10811 GCA_964577045.1 uncultured Planctomycetia bacterium
ATATAAAATATGAGCAAAAAATTAAAGAGCCAACCTTGCTTTCCGATGCGGACTTAGAGGAGATAGTTTCTCTGATTAAAAGCGGCCAGAGGGTGATTATTTCCGGAGGGCTTAATCCCACTAATGTCAGCCGTTTAAAGAAACTTAAACCCTATTGCCTGGATGCAGCCAGCGGCATAGAAAAAATGGTGGGTAAAAAGGATGAACAGCTGATGAAAGCATTTATTGAAAAGGTTAAATTATGAAGCTTCCCGATAAAAAAGGATATTTCGGCCAGTTCGGAGGAAGATATATTCCGGAAACTCTTTCTATCTGTCTTGAGGAGCTAACTTCTGCCTACCAGAAATACAGAAAAGACAAGGAGTTCCGGGAGAAACTTAAATTTTACCTAAAAGAGTATGCCGGCCGGCCTACGCCTTTATATTTTGCCGAGCGGCTAAGTAAATCTTTGGGTTTAGAAATTTATTTAAAAAGAGAAGACCTCCTGCATACGGGCGCGCACAAAATCAATAACGCTTTAGGGCAGGGCTTACTGGCAAAGTTTATGGGTAAGCCCAGAGTCATTGCCGAAACCGGAGCTGGCCAACATGGCGTGGCCGTAGCCACGGTTTGCGCGCTACTTTCTTTAGAGTGTGATATCTATATGGGCGAGGAAGATATCCAGCGCCAAGCCATGAATGTCCTGCGGATGAAAGTTTTAGGAGCTAAAGTAATCCCGGTTAAATCTGGCTCAAAGACTTTGAAAGACGCCTGCAACGAAGCTTTCCGCGACTGGGTGACTAATGTCAGGAACACTTATTATCTTTTAGGTTCGGTAGTCGGGCCGCATCCCTATCCGATGATGGTCAGGGATTTTCAGGCAGCCATCGGCCAAGAAGCCCGGGCCCAAATTTTAAAAAAGAAAGGGAAGCTTCCTGATTATTTATTGGCTTGCGTAGGCGGCGGCTCAAACTCTCTGGGGCTTTTCTATTCTTTTTTTAACGATAAAAAAGTTAAATTTATCGGTATAGAAGCCGCGGGCTTTGGCTTAAAGAGTTTAAACGCAGCGACTTTAGTCCAGGGCCAAATTGGAGTTTTCCAGGGCTCACGTTCTTACGTATTACAGGATAAGTTTGGCCAGATTAAGAATGCCCACTCCATCGCTCCGGGGCTGGATTATCCGGGGGTAGGGCCAGAGCATGCTTATTATAAGGTAAGTAAGCGCGCACAGTATCTGGCAGTGGGAGACGCCGAAGCCTATCAGGGTTTTAAACTTCTTTCAGAAATGGAGGGGATAATCCCGGCTCTAGAAAGTTCCCATGCGCTTTATTATTTAAAGCCCCTGGCTAAAAAACATAAAGGCAAAACCGTCATCGTCTGCCTTTCCGGTAGGGGTGATAAAGACCTGGAGATAGTCAGAAGATATGAGGCTGAAAGAAAAATTTAAAGAGTTAAAAAAACAAAGACGAAAAGCTTTTGTCGCTTATGTCCCTTTTGGCTTTCCTAATTTAAAATTGACCCTGCCGATTTGCCTGGCTTTAGAGAAAGGCGGCGCGGACATAATTGAGCTGGGCATTCCTTTTTCCGACCCTCTGGCTGACGGCCCAATTATCCAGCAGGCAACTACCCGGGCTTTGGCCGGCGGCGCAAACACGGATAACTTTTTTACTGCCCTTAAGCGGTTAAATAACTCGTTGAACATACCGTTAGCCATTATGACTTATTACAATCCGGTTTTTAAATTCGGTTTAGATTTATTTTTAAAGCGGATAAAAGCTTATGGCGTTTCAGCGGCCTTGATTGTGGATTTACCGATAGAGGAAGCCAGCCAGTATATAAAACAGGCAAGAAGACACAATATAGATACTATTTTTTTCGTTACTCCTACCACGAGTCGAGAAAGAATGCGCAAGATAGCAAAATATTCAAGAGGGTTTATTTACTATATTTCCGTAACCGGAATAACCGGGCCCAAAAATATCGCTTATCGCCCCATCGCCAAACAGATTCGCGGGCTAAAAAAGCTTTCACGGGTGCCGGTATGCGTGGGTTTTGGAATACATTCGGCCGAACAAATCGCCGCAGTAAATAAATTTTCTGACGGAGCAATAGTGGGAAGCGCCCTTGTCCAATTTATCGAAAGAAATTATCGGAAAAAGAACTTCTTAAACTCCCTCACGGCTTACGTTCGCAGACTATGTACGAAATAATCCCGGTTAATAACCTTAAGCTTATCTTTTCCCGCTTAGAGAAGGTGGAAACTTCTTCTTTAGGGGTTTTTTTGCGCGTTGGCTCGCGCCTGGAGCCGGAAAAAGTCAAGGGAATCGCCCATTTTATCGAGCATATGGTTTTTAAAGGGAGCAAAAATTATTCGCACCGCAGGATAAAGCAGGAAATCGAAGGCCGAGGGGGGTTGCTTAACGCTTACACCTCCCAGGAAATAACCGCCTATTACGCTAATTTTTTGAAAAAAAATTTTGCTAAAACTTTGGATATTCTTTTGGATATGGTTAACCGGCCTCTCTTTAAGCCTAGCGACATCGACAAAGAGCGCAAAGTTATTTTACAGGAAATCAAGATGTATAACGATTTGCCGGCTTCCCGCGCCGTAACCCTTCTGGAAGGCTTGCTTTGGAAAGGCCATGCTTTGGGAGAAGACGTAATCGGACGCGTCGAGACCGTTAACGATATAAACCGGAGCGATTTAAATAATTTTAGAAATAAATATTATCTTCCGGCCACTACGGTTATTTCTTTCTGCGGCGATATCTCCAAAGAAGAAGTTTTGCAAAACTTAAAAGGAAAGATTTATGAAACTAAGGCCAGAGTTAGTTTAGATACTGCCAAGCCCAAAGGTTTGCGGAATCTTTCAGTCATCACCGAACGCAAAGATTTAGAACAAACCCATCTTTGTGTCGGATTCCGTTCTCTTCCTTGGATAAGCAGAAGACGGTTTGTGCTCCGTTTAATCAATGTTATCCTCGGAGCAAATATGAGCAGCCGTTTGTTTGAAGAGCTACGCGAGAAAGCGTCGCTCTGTTACGATATTTCTACGGAGGTAAGGTCTTATCATGACAGCGGCGCTTTCCTGATTCATTTAGGATTGGAAGTTTCCAAGGTGACCACAGCTTTAAGCGCGATTTTAAAAGAGTTGGATAAGTTAAAAGCCAAGGAGGTAGGAGCCAGAGAACTTTTAAGGGCAAAAGATTTTCTCCTTGGCCAGATTGCTATGGGTTTGGAAATTCCCCAGGGCCGGATGGAGCATTTTGCCCAAAGCTATATTAATTTCGGCAAAATCAGCAGTTTCGCAGAGTTAAAAAGGTCGATTACAGAGGTTTCAGCCGGCCAGATAAAGCAGTTAGCCAGAGAGATTTTTGACTTTGGCCGCATTTGTGTCTCCTGCGTCGGTAACCTGAAACCGGATACAAATGGTAAAATAAAGGCGTTATTAGTTTAAGTATGCGAGCCGCAAAAAGAAGCAATAAAACCAGAGACAAACTTTCTAAAATCGCCGCGATAATCAGAGAAAAGAAAGCTGAAGACGTAGTTATTTTGGATGTGCGTAATTTAAGCGGCCTCTGCGACTATTTTATTATCTGCTCCGCTAGTTCCACCCGCCAAGTAAGGGCGATTTACGAAGAAACAACCAGAGCTTGCAAAAAGAACAACATCGAAATCCAGCATTGCGAAGATGATACTCTGGGGCAATGGATTCTGGTTGATTTCTTTGATGTTGTCCTGCATATATTTTTTGCCCAGACCCGCCCATTCTATAATCTGGAATATTTATGGAGCCAGGCAAAAAAGTTTCCTTAAAAAAATGAAAAAAATTGCGAAAAACTATTGACAATCTCTATAATTTTGTTAAATTAAAAGAGAAGGATGTTTATAACATTGTTTGCTTTAAAAAGGAGGTGATTCATGGCGAAGAGGAGAAAAGCAAAAAAGAGAAAAACAGCGAAGAAAAAGAAAAAATAAGCACACGATAAAGGTTAGATAGACCTTTATTCAGCTTCTTACGAATAAAAAAACATCATTGAGAACTAAGCCCCGCGTTCCCAACCGGACGCGGGGCATTTCATTTTAGTAGTTTTATGATATAATTGCCCCATGTTTACAGGCATAATAAAAGAACTCGGTAAAGTCTCAAGCCTCAATAAGAAGGCTTCGCTTACGGTAATCGGGGTGAGTTCTAAGCTTATTTTCCCTCAAAGCGGGATATCCGACAGTATTGCCGTAAACGGAACCTGCCTCACTGTAACCGGAAAAAATAAAAATGAGCTTTTTTTTGATGCCATTGAGCCGACTTTAAAAACTACGAATTTAAAACGCCTCAAAAAGGGCGATTATGTCAATTTAGAGCCGGCTCTGGAAGCTAAAGAAAAACTGGGCGGCCATTTTGTTTTGGGCCATGTGGATTGCGAATTAAAATTGAAAAGGGCAGTTGCGCGGGGAGATTATTGGGAGCTTGAGATAGAACTTCCGGCAAGGTTCAGGCCCCGGCTTATTGCCAACGGTTCGATTGCCATCGAAGGCGTTTCTTTGACCGTTAAAAAAGTTTTGCCGAGAAGTTTTACGGTTGATATTATCCCCTTTACTTATAAAAATACCACTTTACAGTATAAGCGGCCCGGAGCCTGGTTGAATGTAGAGTTCGACTATTTATTGAAGAATAAAGGCATCTCCGCCTGACGGCGTCGATGCCGAAAATTTTTCTTTGAAAAATTTTCGGGAAGTGGCTCAGTTCGGCTAGAGCGCTTGGTTCGGGACCAAGAGGCCAGCGGTTCAAATCCGCTCTTCCCGACGTTTTTATCCCACCTTCCCTTAGACCTTCAAAACACTTGCCATTATTGATTTTTTGATTGAAAAATAGCCGCTATCGTATATAC
>CAZNWL010000021.1:0-4113 GCA_964577045.1 uncultured Planctomycetia bacterium
TGATCTCCTAAAGTTACGGTAATGACATAAAGCTTATCCGCGTTGGGATGCTCCGCAACTTCTTTTATTTCAGCTACTTTCAACTCTAATTTTCTAAAATCCTCGATAGTCGCCATATGAACCTCCTTTTAGTAACATAAAGCATAACACGCCTAAGCTCGGAATGCAAGATGAAATAGGATAGGGCATAAAACTGACAATTATGGTGTTCGGCGCAGGACGAAAAAAGGAAGGGAATCTATGAATTTAACGCATAAGCTACGACCTAATAGTACGCAAGGCTGCCGGATACTTTAACCATTTTTAGCGCATATTTGAATATTTTTATACTCAACGGCATGAGCAAGATACAGAAGATAAACAAAATTCCTATTTCATTGCTCAACATTTTGAAATTATACCCCTGTAAAATAGCATGTCTTAACCCTTTCAAGGAATAGGTCAAGGGTGAAAGATAAGAAAAGAATTGTAGCGGCTTAGGCAATACGTTGATAGGAAAGAAGACGCCGCTAAAAAAACTTGAGGATATCGTAACCAGCCAGCTGATGGGGTCTCCTTTTTTAAACACGATAATAAAGGAAGCGGATATTATTCCAATGCAGCTTAAAGAAACGACCGTCAAGGCCAAAATGACCAATGCGGCAAAGATATTAATTTGCGTAAGGTCTACTTTAAAAAGCAGCGCTCCAAATAAAAGATAGATTACGGCGCTTATAGAAGTAAAAATGAAATCCCACAAAGATAAAGAGATAACAATGGTAGATAGGGGGGTCGGCGTTACTAACATCGCTTCCAGGGTGCCGGTGACCTGCTCATTTCTGATATTGCCCGCAAAGGTATGCATCGCAGTCGAGAAATAGCCCGAAAAGGCAATGCCGATCAGGACATAAGGGAAATAGCCCGCCTGATACTCTTTCAGGTAGAATCCATTGCCTTGATTTAACAGTTTAGAGATAAAATAGAAAGTCGAAACAGCGAGCAGGATGCTCAGCCAGTTAAATATAAAAGCCAACCGGTAGCTTGATTGGATTATAAGCTCTTTCCTGAGAAAGGCCGTTATTTTACTTAAAAACTTCATTTTTGCGTAACTCCTAAATATATCGCTTCGAGGCTACCTTGCCGGTCACCCACAGCATTCCTCATTTCATCAAGAGTACCGCAGGCCTTAAGCTCCCCTTTATGCATAATGGCTATACGGTCCGCAATCTGCTCTGCCTCAAATAAATTATGGGTCGTCACAATTACGGTCTTGCCGCGTTCTCTTACTAATCTATCCTTGATAAAAATGTCCAAATTCTTGTGCAGTGCCGCGTCTAAGCTTTTAACAGGCTCATCCATAAACAGGACCTCTGGGTCATTAAGCAGCCCCCTTGCAACCGCTAACCTCTGTTTTATCCCTGCAGAGCATTCCTGGAATTGCCGGTCTAAGACATCTTCTATCTGTAAAAGATAACCGAGTTCCTTGATTATTTTTCTAGTTTCCGAGTTGTTAAGGTTGTAAAGCGCGGCAAAGAAAGAAAGATTCTGCCTTAGCGTCAATCTCCAGTAAAAGCTCCGTTCATTGCCGCTTATTAACCCAATCGATGTCCTCACGATGTCCTCGTCTTTGAGGAGATCGTGGCCGAGCACCGTAGCATTGCCGCTGGTAGGTAAAATAAGGCAGGAGAGAATTTTAAGAAGGGTGGTCTTGCCTGCGCCGTTAGGGCCCAGTAATACAAATAGCTCTCCTCTTTTGATTTTCATGGTAAGGTTATTGACCGCCAAAATTGGTTTTTCTTTGCGCAAAGGATGCCGAAGGTAACCAGAAAAGCTCCGGGCCGGGATAAACTTCTTGGTTAAACCGTACGTCTCGATAGCGTATTCCATTTTTAACCCATTCGGAATGCAGGCATTATATATAGAATATCTGTTTATTTGCTTAAGGCAGGAAGCAGGAATTCTGCCTTTACGTGAGCTATCTTACAAAAGTAATCGACGGGAGTATCAAGTTCGCCTGTTTCAAGATAAGCGTGGGCCGGACACCAAGGACAAAGATTTATCAATTCGCATTTTCTACATTTCGCCAAGAACTCTTTTCTTTTTGAACGCATATCCCGCACCCGGGGGATAAAATCCTGCCAGGCCTCGGATAAACTGCCTTTTTTAAGGTTCCGGATGCAAGACGGATGATACAAGGAAGGGCACAGCCGCAGAAAACCGTCATAACCTACGGTAAAACTATCCCTGCCTGCGCCGCAACGAAAAAGACGGTCGCAATCGGTATATGCCAATCCCGGCAGAATAAATTTATCGCACTCTTTTTCCAGGGCCCGAAGGCGCTCGAGGTCTTTCTTTTCAATGGCACCTATTTCTTCGGGACGAAGGCGCTCGGATTTTATTTCGTTGTTCCTCTCTTTATTGCCATCGAAGCGCAATTGCAGAAACGGGTCAAAACGGAAATAGTCATCGCTTCTTTCGCGGCAGAATGCCGAAATCCGAGGTAACTCCTTCAGATTCGAACGCAAAGCCATTGTCTTAAAGCGAACCTTGATGCCGCTCTGGAGTAAAAGGTTTAAGCCGGTCATAAAGGCCTCAAAAGAGCCGGATTTTCTGGTTACGCTTTCATAGGTTTTCCGGGTTACTCCATAGACTGTTACTTCGATATCGCGGGGAGGATAATTTTGAAAAAATTTAATGTGTCTCTGATTAATCAGGGTTGCGTTTGTAAAAACTGAGGTCAAAACGCCTTTTTTCTTTAAATACAAATAAATATCAAAAAAGTCTTCCCGTAATAACGGCTCGCCACCCGTAATAAGACACCAGGCGGCGCCCAAATCTACTGCCTGGTCAACGATTTTTTTTATTTCATCAAAGGAGAGCTCTTTTTCTTTTGCTTTTTTATCAGCGGCTGGTAAATTTATATAGCAATGCCTGCAGTTATTATTGCAACGGGCAGTAAGCTCCAGACCAAAGCTGAGCGGTATTCTCTGCTTTTTTATGTTCTCCCAAACTGCTAACTGCGATAGCTTAATCTTAGACACAAAGCTTTTTTTCATATGATAGCTCTATTCTCCAACCTTTCTTTGCAGTACCATAAAATCATCATCTGTATTATACCTGTTTATCCCCGCCTTAAATCCTAAGCCTCCAAAAATAATCCTGCTTAACCGGTCTTTCTTGGCAATATTTACCGAAACGCTTCGCGCACCCAACGCCTCCAGTAATCCATCCGATTCTTTTAGTATTTTTTCTTCTATCTGAGTTGCGCGATATGCGTTTATAATTTTTGCCTCCGACATCCACCAGCCTGCGAAACAACAATCCTCGGGCTTGTATACAAATGACAAATAAGCTACTGGCCGGTAACCGACATTTAAGGCAATCGCCCATTTTAATGGTCTGTCCTTGCCTCTTTTAAGACTCAGCAGCTCTTCAGGAGACACTATCCTGTTAAAAGGGCAGTTTATATCTTCCTTTAAAGGCGTGCTTATCGAAAAATTCAGCTCTTTGTTTTTCCTGTGGAATAACAACCTTGAAATTAGCCTATAGACCGGGGAATATTGCATGAACGTTAGAGGATAAATAAAACTCCAGCCGAGAAACCTTTTCATTTTAAAATACAGCATACAAGACTCTAGATAAATTCTTTTTACCAATGGGCTCTTGATTTTTTCGGGCTGCCGGATACGTCCTTTTCTTTCGATTCCTACCACTACCCCTGCGATATCCGCATCAAAGATCGGTCCGTCATGCCCCTCGCTAGAGGTATCCGGACGGGTCACAATATAAGCTGAATCTTCCTGATACCCCTTATCAATAACGCGGTGCGCAAATAAATTGTTACCCCGCCGGTAAACTGCAATATCGCCTATCTTTATCTCTTCTGATTTTTTATACTCTATATCCAGGGCGTCGCCGGGATTTATGCAGGGATACATGCAAATTCCCTTAGAACTGAATTTCACCATCTTTTTTTGTAGCAATGTTTCTTTCAATTCAAAAAGCTGTAACAGCATCCCGGGCGGATTGATAGCTTTTAAAAAAGAGGGCTGATGATATGTCTTTGTCCTGTTTTTATCATTGCAGGAGGGAACGTAATTACTAAGCTGGGCGCAAAATTTTTTATATTCCGGG
>CAZNWL010000021.1:4213-10782 GCA_964577045.1 uncultured Planctomycetia bacterium
ATTGCAGGAGGGAACGTAATTACTAAGCTGGGCGCAAAATTTTTTATATTCCGGGTTATTGCAAAACATCTAAACTGGCGGGGATTCCTGGTTAGGCCCGAACTACAATTTTTCTTTTTAGAAGTTCTTTTAAAAACCCAAAAACATCCTTCTGGATATTTTTGCCGGAGGCATTAAACTCCGAAGACAGTTCAGATACGATATTTTTAATGCTTTTTCTTCGCGCGACTTTATCCCAGATTAATCTACCGGTTTCATTAAGGGTGAATATTACGTCTTCGTCTGGCCCCATTCCGGAAATTATCGGGATAAGAAGAAATTCCCCCTGTATTTCTCTGGCCACGACATTTTTAGAAGGAACGTAAACCGCATTAAGGCTAATTTTTTTCTCCATCTATCCCCTCCTCCTATTGCACGAACTTGCTAACCCTCTTCTTCCAATCCGCCACTTCCCATCCCTTCTCGCTATCATTCAATAAACCTAAGAATCTAGCCTCGGCGTGGGCGATTTCGCAGAAATATTTAACCGGGGTATCTAAAGTGCCGTACTCTAGCCACGATCTTCCAGGGCATTGCTCGCAAAGGCCTTTCAGGAAACACTTAGCGCAGCGTTCAAGATAATCCGGATTCTTAGCTCTTATCTCTCTTATTTTTGGGAAAAAATTAGTCAGGGCATCTTTAAGCGAGCCTTTTCTTAAATTATAAACGCACTCCGGATGCCTTAATTTTATACAGGGTTGAAAATAACCGTAGGCGTCGACACAACCTACGCCTACTCCAGAACCGCAGGAGAAAAGCTTATCCCCGCAGGGCCGCATAAATTTAGAGCAGTAGTCCTTCCTTTCTTCTTTATATTCGCCTTTCCTGCGGGTCAGAATTTTAAGCCCCTCTTCGGGAGTAAGCCGCAACTTCCTGATGCGCCGATTTTTCGCCTCGTCCCTCCTGTAGTGTAAATCGAAAAACATCGCATGCCGCGGCGGCTTATTCATCCAGGGGATAATTGCCGCCCATTTTTCAAATTCTCCTATTTCTTCTTTGTTGGGCGGAAGCAGCGCCCCTTTAATTACAAACGGTATTTTATTCTCCAGTAATAAATTTATCCCCCGCCATGCCGCCTCAAACGAACCGGTTATTCCTGTAACAGACTCGTATGATTTCTTATTCATTCCGTAAACCGTAACTTCTATCTCTTCTAAAGGCGGAATGCGCGAAAATAACTCCACTAAATGCTGATTGATCAGCGTGGCGTTGGTAAAAATCACGACGGCCAATCCGCTTTTTCTGGCAAAAACATACAATTCTCCAAAATCCCCCCTTAAAAGCGGCTCGCCGCCGGTGAAACGCACGCCAGTACACCCTAAAGAAACTGCTTCTCTAAGGATATCCTTTATCTCTTTGGCGGAAAGCTCTTTCTTCTTTGCAGCTAAATCGCCAAGAGACAAATTTATGCAACAGTGGATGCAATTATTGTTACAGCGTTCGGTAAGCTCCATATCCAACCAGCCTAAAAGCGGCTTGTCTTTCTTGCGCCAAAACGCCCTGTTTATAACTCGCTTTGCGACATAAGCGCTATTCGGCATCACAACTTCCTTAAGATATCTCCTACCTTTGGGCTTTTATCAAACTCAAGTATATAGCAAGGAACGTCCCGCAGTATTTTATCCACTACTAACAGCGTTTTCTCCCACCAATCAACGGTTACCAACGGCCTAATCAAACAAGCCAAAAGGAGCCTTGTGCTCTTTTTTTTATCATCTATTGGCAGTATGAGGTTTTTTTTGGATTTCCGTAAGAATAAAATCGCCTTTAAGGGAGCGGGATTTGCCGATACTTCCACGACATCGCCGTGGCTCCAGGTGCCGAAAATTTTAAATCCTTCCGGACTGTTCCGTATAATCATCCTGTCATCACAAAGTATCCCGGCCTTGCCTTTTAATAAGGCAGCTATTGTAGATTTACCTGCCTCAGAATGGCCGGCAAAAAGAAGGCCTTTTCCTTCAAAATTCACTCCGCAGGAATGCAGGTAACACCCCTGCCTATCCGCTAAAATGCGCGCCAACAATATCTGGTCGGTAGAAAACAAGGTTAAAGAGTGGAGATTGCCTTTAAGAAACGTTTCGTCTTTATCGTTGTAAATTCTGGCGCGGGTATGGTCGTGGTTAAAAACTACTGCCCGATGTAAAGTCTTATCCCCTTGCGCAGGCGAAATCCCTAAATAAATCCAAGAATTATCTTTTTTGTAAACTGCCCAAGGCGGCCTTCGGTAAAATTCCTTGCCTAAATCCCTCCCCGTTAAATCTGGCAGCGAAAAATGATGCCTGATAAAAATAGTATCCTTACCGCGCCCGCTAACTTCAAAATGTTTAAATTTAGGATGAAAGGTATTTTCTTTTATGGCTAAGTCCGATTCTACTTCAATGGTAATATCGGCGATAGAAAAATAACGCCGGTGGTTTTTTTGCCAAACCTCTTTGAATGCCCTGGTTTCCTTAGCTACCGCGCAAAGATAATCGACCCTTGCGCTAAACCTACGATGCTCCAGATAGGCATAGACCGGACACCACCGGCAGTCCTTTCTGAATTCGCAGGAGCCGCAATTCTGCCGGTATTCTTTTGTTACCCTGACTTTATTAGCTAAGGAAGGGATAAATTTTTCCCAACATTCTTTAAAACTTCCTTTTCTTAAGTCGTAACGAAGGCGGGGTTCCTTGATAAAACAACAGAAGGTCATTTGTCCGCAAGGGTCAATATGAAAATCGTGTTTTGAATTTATGCAGGAGGCGAATAGATATCCATTCTCGTTGGCATTGCGGCAGGCGGGATTTTCTTTTTGCATCCACTCCTCATAAGATAAATCCGGCTTATCCAGCTCAACCACCTCTTTAGGCAACAGTCTCTGGCGCATTATTTCCTTGTTTTTTTCTGCGCTGCCGCAAGCAGATAGATATAGCCAAGCGGCACCTACCCTGTAATGCCTGCTTAAAGATTCGGCCAATTTGACCATATCATTAAACTGAGAATAATTATCTTTCATGGGAACCAGCTGGACAATAAAGTTCGCGCCCGCTTCCCTTAAATACCTAAAACCGCGCATCGTCAATTCAAAAGAACCGGGATTGCGGGTTATATAATCATGGACACCAGCTGTTGCGCCGTAAAGCGCAATCATCTTCACGCCTTTTTTCTTCAAAAGACGGGCGATTTTCGGCGTAATCAGCGTGCCATTCGTATTGATAGAATAAGAATTACAATTACCGGTTATGTAGTCAAAAATTTCGGCGAAATCAGGCCGAAGCATTGGCTCGCCGCCTGAAATAGACCACTCTCGGCAGCCCATTTGTTTTGCATCATCGATTAGTTTCCTCATTTCACTAAAGGACAATTCGCTATTTTTTTCTTCTGCGTCAAGGGGCATCCTTAACCAGCAGTGCCGGCAGTTATTATTACAGCGGTAGGTAAAATCAATGCTGCCTTTCAAGGGCAGGGGGGGCAGGCTATTTACGTGCTTTACTTCCTCATACTTATAATCTAACATCTTTAAACGCAAGACAGGCCAAGGACAAAATTATGATAGTTCAGTTGCGTGCATCCTCAATACTACGCGAAGCCGAAGCGCCAAGGAAACAGGGGATAGTGATTACGATGAGCTAAGGGCATTACAGGGATGGTTGCACTCCGTCCACGGCGCTGAAACGCAGACTTCGTACATCGAACCCGGATCTCCGCTTATACCCCCGCACTTACACGCCGTGAGGACAGCTACCTCATCCTGTCTGCCCTTTACTATTAGAACCAGTTTTGGCTTGCTCCACTTTTTCTTTTTCTTCTCCACCATCCACCTCCTTTTTAGAAAATCTTCTGAGATAGCCCTTAGCAAGCGGCCTTTATTTTCTCATAAAAAGGCTGCTATAGATTTTATTATACACCTATACTATGCATATTACAAATATTATGTATGCTGCCGACAGGCAGCTATTTTACCCAGGCGCGGCAGGTGTTCCCGATTGTAAAAATCCGGGTTGCCGAAAATTATTTAATAGGGTAACCGCGGTTGATAGACTATTCTGTCTATTCCTAATTTTTCCAAATATTTATTAGAGGGGGCGTTAGATTTATAGAATAACGCATTCCCAATGCCATAAAAAGGAACGGGCAAAGACTCATCTTCTAATTGCAAGAAATATTTCTTACATTCTTTCTTGCAGGCAGCGTATGTTAAGGTTAATTTTCCACACATTCTCGAGGTGGTGATATACCCATAGGGAAGATAAATTGAAACGCCGATCTTTTTATTTATCTTGATATTCATATTCCAAACCAGATTATCAATTTCAACCCGATTTATACCCTGGGATAAAAGATATTCTTGGAAAATAGGAAGATTTATCACGGAAGCCCGGTAGTGCTCGAATAAGGCAGGAGGGACTTTTTTGGCAAATAATATGGTTTTTCCTTTGTTGCCACGGTTAAGAATCTCTGTAAATTCCTGTTTACCAAAAAATATTTTTAACATTCTCGGGTCTCTGCGTTGTTTAGTCAAGAGTCTTCCTAATACCGGCTTGAGATTTTTAAATTTATCTTTGATTAATTTAAAGACGCCCCAATCATTAAATACCACCTCAGTCTTATATTGGCTATTCAAAAAATTCAGTGAACTTTCCAGTTTCCTCAGGCCCAAATTAGTTACAAAAGGAGTAACAAAGGTAAATTCTTTACCTTGGGATTTAGTAAAAAGGTAAAATTTTTTTAAGCCGGCGATGCCGGGGATTAGATTTTCACAGAACTCATTGCCAAAATAGATTCTATCTGCATCGTTTATGTCGGCTTCCATTCTGTTTATTAACACGGCCCTTTCAAACCCGTTTTTCATTTCTTAACCAATGGGGTGAAAAATAACAATCAAATTTCGTACATCGCATTTTATTATTAAGGATTATTTTTGAAAATAATTTTCTGCAGTTTCGCTGGTAATCTCTTTTCGAAACGGCATCGGACTTCAGCCAAAGTAATGCCTTGGATATAACTTTAACCAATTTAACGGTATATCTTGAGTCCTTTCCCCTCCCGATTATTTTTAAACTTTTTATCGGGTATTTATTGAGTTCGTAAAGATCACAGATTCTGCATCCGCGTGAGTTAAATTTTTCCGCTTTAAATTTTAACTCCATTTTTTTTTCTTTATATGAAGTGGCGCTAAGAATTTTAAAATGTCCCTTTGCCAGCTCTCTTAAAAAATAAAAATCACAGCCCTTGGCATCCTGGGTTATATTATAAGCGGGATGTAAAAAAAACCCTTTTTTTATTTTCTCTTTTTTTGCTTTTTCAAAACAATGAAAAAAAGTGCAGTATCCATCGATAAATCCTCCGCAACCTTCAGCTATAACGAATATTTCGATATCTATTTCAGACTTAATTCCGCTAATGCAGCTTTCGATTTCATGCGAAGTAAGTTGCCTGTCCAGGATTATCCTTTCAGAGCCGAGTTCGCTAAAAAAATCTGCCGTATTAGAATTAAAACACGTGCCCCCGGTGCTAATATGTATTTCTTTTTTAAAACCGCCCTTCTTCAAGGTAAGTAAGAACCCTAAATCGGCGACAATAATCCCCCTTACTCCCTCCAGGCATTCAACTTTTTCTACCAATTCAAGCAGGAGGGTGTATTGTTCGGGCGTGTAAAGTCCGTTAATAGTTACGTAAACCGGCAAATTGCAGCTGCGCGCTTCTTCGGTTGCTTCTTTGAAGGCATCATAACTTTCAAAACTTTGACCTTCTCCTCTGCGATTTAAAATATTAAAAGCTAACGGCCATTTATCCGTTAATTTTTTAGTGACATAACCGCAGTAGAGTTCATCCGCACCTGCATTTTTTAACAATTTAACGTCTTGTGGATGCGTAAACGGTGCTAAAATCCTAAAATACTTTCTTGTCATATTTTACTAAAGTAATGATTCTCATATAAAAATTAGAAACAAATAGCAATAAAATACTATTATTTTTTAAGTATACCACCGTATTAAATAACTTTCAATAACTTAACTTTTGCAACGGGGAGTGTGCACCGCCCCTAAAGAAAAACAGAAAGGAGTTTCCCTCCGGGATTACCCCGCGCTTAAGGATACGCCAAAAAAGAGTTCCCTATTTTATTGATACGGTGTATAATCAAAAACGGTTGCATTCATCGCTCGATTATTTGCCGGCGGACGAATTCTTTTTGAAATAAAGTCTGAATCCTCTTAATCTACAGGGGTTATGTCTAATCTTTAGCGTGCCTTCCACAATGAACGACGAAAAAAATAAAGTTCATAAAAAGCCCTATAGCGTCATTATAATTATTCTTATTTGTATTTGCCTTTTCCACGCCATCGGTAATTATTTTTGGATTAAAGCGGATGTCTTATCCTGGTATCCTGAAAAATATTACCTGCTTACGCATAAAAACAGTGTCTTTTCCTCTCTAAGGCAGATAGTCCACGGCGACTCCTCTTTTTTAGATAAATTTATCTCTACGGTTAAATTAATAAAAATTCATTTTAGTTGGGGATGGGGAGCGATATTTTATATTTATACAG
>CAZNWL010000022.1:0-7210 GCA_964577045.1 uncultured Planctomycetia bacterium
AGGCAGAATAGCGTCATTAAAAAAACCGGCAAATAAAAAACAAATTTTATTAAAGAGAGTTTTGGAAAAATAAATAAACTTATCTTATAAAGAAAAGCTGAAAAATAATAAAGAAAACGGTGGGCAGGAACCGGGCTTCCTTGGGGGGCAAGCATAAAACTATCGTAAACTTCTCCGCCGACCAATTTATCCCCCGGATAGCCATTTTCTAAAAGCAACCGGGTAAAACGTAGGCGGCAGTAAGGGTCTACTTCCAAGAGATAAGTCTGCTGGTTTTCGTCTTGATACTGGCCTTTAAGCCGTTGGTATTCTTTCTTAACCTCGGCTTGGAAACTTTTCTTATCGCGCTTGCCATCCCGGATTATTTTTTTTACAATTTCTTCCTTCAAAAAAGGGTTGTAGTTTGGATATTGTTCCTGGACAAAATTATAGGCTTTGGTTGCGAGTTTTTTCTCTATATTAAGACTGGCTCTTTTCTTAAGTTGAGGGAAATAGGCCGGAAATAGGCGCAGATGAATATTCAAAGCCAGGACAATTAAAAGAAGGACCCAAGGCAGCGTTTTCTTAAAGTTGCTCATGATAATAAAAATAGGGACACATCCCCTTGGGATGTGTCCCTATACAATGTGTTCTCTTGCATTTATTGCATTTCAGCGTAACCAGCCGGACAAGCATTAGCCCCTTCATGGGCTGCGGCCGCGGTCCCGGCTGCCGTAGAACGGCAAAGAATTCCGTCTTCGTCGATGTAGAAAGAATGGCCTTGAGAGTTAGCATGTACTGCCCGGGCGGCAAAAGTCTCGTTGGCGTTATCGGCAACTACTGTGAAATCATAACCTTGTTTGCTCCCGCCGGCTAAAGTGGTATCAATATAAGGCGGAGTTGTGTTGCCTAAAGTTGGGAGGGCAGCATAACCCGGGTTAGTCGCCCGGTACTGAACTTCAGCGGCAGCTACAGTGTGTAAAGCTGCGGCAGCGGCTGATTCCTGCGCGGAAAGGCGAGCCCTTAAAAGATTCGGGATAGCTATCGCCGCTAAAAGAGCGATGATAGCCACTACAATCATGATTTCTACAAGAGTAAAACCTTTTCTCATTTCTTACCTCCGTTTTTCACTTAAGGCTTCTTTCCTTAATCGTCTTACCTGATTCACCTCCTTTTTTGGATTAAAGCCTCGTTAATAAAAAATTATAAAGAACTTACTTCTCCCGATTGCTTCTTAATATAGCATGCGAAACCATCTCTGTCAATCTTAGTGCACTCCGCCAATATATTGAGTGATTTTAATTATCGGCAAAAACAAAGAGACGACTATGCCGCCGACTACCACTCCTAAAAAAGCAATAACTATTGGCTCGATTAAACTGGATAATCCGGCAACCAAGGCATCGGTTTGTTCTTCATAGAACTGGGCGACTTTAGAAAGCATATCTTCCAGGCGGCCGCTTTTTTCCCCTACGGAAATCATCCGGGTAACCATCGGGGGAAATACTCCGGTTTTCTCAAGCGGCACAGAAATCGGCTG
This sequence comes from uncultured Planctomycetia bacterium, assembly GCA_964577045.1. Taxonomy (GTDB): domain Bacteria; phylum Omnitrophota; class Gorgyraeia; order Duberdicusellales; family 4484-171; genus JAHKAJ01. The sequence continues at coordinate 1,520 of CAZNWL010000022.1, forward strand.
ACCATCTTGGATTGCCTGTTTTGACTCAATGACCGCATCTTCGATAACGGTGTTTCCGGAAGTCTTGGCTACAATCTCTAAACTTTTCAAAATCGGCACGCCGCTGCGTACCAAGGTAGAAAAAGTCCGCGAAAATTTGGCGATGGACATCTTCTTAATCAAATCTCCGAATACCGGAAGCCTTAAAAGGAATTTATGGAAGTTGCGCTTACCATTGGGTTTCTTAAGATAAGTTTTAAGAAAAAAACCTCCGCCGAAGATTAAAACCAGCGCACCTACAATCACTACTGGCTGGCGGACCATATCAGAAACTGCTATTAAAATCCGCGTAGGCAGCGGTAGAACTCCGCCCAAAGCGGCAAATATCTCCTTAAAAGTAGGGATTACTTTAAAAATCAAAAAAGAAGTTATGGCTAAAGCCATGAGTACGATGACTGCCGGATAATACAGCGCCGAAATTACTTTTTTTCTCAAGGCGCTTGATTTTTCTAGATAAATCGAAAGGCGGTTGAGAATTTCCGGAAGGTTTCCGGAAACTTCAGCGGCCTCGACCATACTTAAGTAAATATCGGGAAAAACATCTTTGTGGCTGGCTAAAGCGGCGGAAAGAGCAGCCCCTTCCTTTACTTGGCGTAAAACCGACCCGATAACTTCTTTAAAGTAAGCCTGCTCGACTTGCTCAATCAGAATAGCCAAAGCTTCTACTGCCGGAATCCCGCTTTCAATCAAAGTAGTGAGCTGGCGCGAAAATATCACTAAGTCGTCGATTTTTACCCGGCGCTTTTTTCTAAGCTTTTTATTTTTTTTGGTTTCTTCAATAGAAAAAATAATGCAACCCTTCTGGTGAAAATGTTCAATCAGCTTTTCTTTGGAATCGGCTTCAATGACCCCTTTAGTAGTGTTTCCTCCCTGGTCTTTAATAAGGTAAGAAAATAAACTGCCCATATTTACTCCGAAGTCACCCGGACAATTTCCTCAATCGAAGTAAGCCCATCGATACATTTTAAAAGCCCATCTTCGGCCAGAGAATTGTAATTCTTAAACTCCCGGGCATATCTAACTATCTTATCTTCCGAAACTTCTTCAATAATCATCTCTCTTATTTTATCATCTAAAAGGATAATTTCCAGAATTGCCACTCTCCCGCGGTAGCCGCTCTGGGCACAAAAAGAGCATCCTTTGGCCCGGTAAAATTCTCCTTTATTTTTAGAGGTTTGCGCTTTATAGAAGGCGAGAAACCCCAGCCGTTGCAAAGTATCTTCCTCCAGAGTATATTTTTCGCGGCATTTTGGGCAAAGCGTACGGACCAGGCGCTGGGCAGTAAGGGCGACCAGCGAAGAAGCCAAAAGAAAAGGCTCTGTGCCCATGTCGCGCAGGCGGGCAATGGCGCCTACGGCATTGTTGGTATGCAGCGTCGAAAGTATCATTTCTCCGGTAAGCGAAGCTTTGATGGCCGTGTCTGCTGTCTCTGAATCGCGGATTTCACCGACCATAATCACGTCCGGGGATTGGCGCAGGACCGAACGTAAACCCACCGCAAAACTCAAGCCGATATCAGGGTTTACCTGAATCTGGGTTATCCCTTCCAAATGATACTCGACCGGGTCCTCGATAGTTACGATATTTTTGTCAGAGGTGTTTATCTGGCTGATAATCGAATAAAGAGTCGTGGACTTCCCCGAACCAGTCGGGCCGGTAACTAAAATAATCCCGAAAGGAGCTTTAATCGCCTCTTGGAATAATGAAAGCGGCTCCGGAGAAAATCCTAATTTCTGTAAGCCTATGGATAAACTCTCTTTATCCAAAACCCGTAAAACAAACTTTTCGCCAAAATTAGTCGGAAGGCTGGAAACGCGGAAATCTATCTCTCTCGACTCAAATTTTACCCTGAACCTTCCATCCTGCGGCAGGCGCGATTCGGTAATATCCAAGCCTGAAATAATCTTAAGCCGGGCAATTACTGCCTGCTGGTTAACTTTAGGGAAATTAAATTCATCGTTTAAAATACCGTCTATGCGGTAACGCACCACCAGTTTATCCTCGTAAGGCTCAAGGTGTATATCCGAAGCCCGTTTTTTCAAAGCATTGTAAATAATCATGTCTATCGCCCGGACTATCGGGGGGTGCTTGCTTTCCGAAATCAAACTTTCCAAATCCTGCTTGGCGTTTTCGTCTTCTAAACTCTCTTCTTCGGAGGCATAAGCGGTGTCGCCATCAAAAGTTTCCAAGCTGGTCTCTGTAGACTTATAAAGTAAGCTAATGGCTTTGACGATGTCCCTCTGGCGGGCAAAAACCAAATCAACTTTTTCGCTCTTCGTAATAATCTTTATATCGTCGTGGGTGATGACATCGATGGGGTTTGCGGTAGCCAGGGTCAAGACGTTTCCGATTTTACAGACTGGTAAAACCTTATGCTTTATAGCCACTCCCTTAGGCAGAAGTTCCTGATTTTTATGCGGTATCTTATATTTACTCAAATCAAGAAAAGGAATCTTCAACTCCTTGGAAAAAATCAGCAAAAGCTCTTCTTCGGTAGCCAGTTCATTCTCGGTCAAAATCTGGCGTAACTCCTCATAGGTATTGGCTCGCTGGGAAATATCGGCAATAAGCTTTTTATCGCACTTTTTACTATCCTGAATCTGGGCTAAGATTTTATCTTTTATCGTCATGTTAACGGCTCATCAGGCGCTGTCACTTTCAACACTTCCTCTAAGGTAGTAACTCCTTTTTCAATTTTGGTAATTCCATCCTGGCGTAAAGTGCGCATACCGAAGGTGCGGGATTCTTTCTTGATCCTCGTCTCTTGGGCTTTGGAGTTGATCAGGTTTTTTATCTGGGCAGTGGCCGGCAGATATTCGCAAAGCGCGATTCTTCCTTTATAACCGGTATTCTGGCAAAATTGGCAACCCTTTGCTTTGTAAACTTGTGCCTGCTTGGCGATTAAATAACGCGTGCGCAAAGAATCCGACAATTCCATCTTCTCTTTGCATTTAGGGCATAATACTCTCACCAAACGCTGGGTGAGAACGCCGACTAGAGTCGAAGAAAGCAGGAAAGCTTCCACTCCCATATTAATCAAACGGGTAATCGAGCCGGCGCTGGTAGTGGTATGCAGGGTAGATAAAACTAAATGCCCGGTAAGAGCTGATTTGATAGCCATGTCCGCGGTATCAGCGTCTCTAATCTCGCCAATCATGATGATGTCGGGGTCTTGGCGGAGAATCGAACGCAGGCACGAGGCAAAAGTAAGATGCACTGCCGGGTTTATGCTCACCTGATTAATTCCCTTCAATTGATATTCTATCGGGTCTTCCACAGTAACAATGTTCTTCTCCGGGCTGTAAATATGTTCGATAATCGAATAAAGGGTGGTAGTTTTACCGCTGCCGGTGGGGCCGCAAACTAAAAGCAGTCCGTGAGATTTAAGGCTGTCTTCCTTAAGCTGTTTTAAAACGTCTTCTTCAAAGCCTAACCGGTCCAAATCCAAGAGGGCTATGGTTTTATCCAGAACTCGGATGGCTGCTTTTTCGCCGGTAGAGGTCGGCAAAACCGATACCCGAAAATCAACGTTCTTATTGAGGATTTTGCTCCGGAAACGCCCTTCCTGGGGAAGCCGGTGCTCGGCAATATTTAAATTGCACATTACTTTTATCCGGGAAATGACATAAGGATGGATTTTTTTGGAAAAGCTGTCAATCGGGCGCAAAATCCCATCGAGGCGCAAGCGCACGCGGCTCGCCTCATCCAGAGGCTCGATCAAAATATCGGAAGCGTTCTCTTCGACTGCCTTGGCTAAAAGAGAGTTGGTGAACTTTATGACCGGCGCTTCCTCTATCGAAGTAATAAGTTCCTCTTGGCTTTCTTCTTTGATTGGCCTTCTAATAATTTCGATATTTGGAGAAGTTTGGCCTTTGACAATTTCTTCGAGAGAAGAAAGATGCACTTGAGAATAATAAGCAGAAATGGCTTCCTTTATCTCCGAAAGCGGGGCGATAATCGGGTTGACTTCGCATTTAGTGATTTTTTGGACATCATCAATCACTAAAACGTTCAAGGGATCGCTCATGGCTAAAGTCAAGGTATTCCCGATTTTACCGATGGGTAAAACTTTATGTTCGCGGGCGAGCGTTTCAGGAATTAAAGAGAGGACTTCCTTGGGGATATTGAGGTTAAGGACTCTTACCGGAGGAATCGAGAGATAACCCGATAAAAGGTCTACCAGCTCTGTTTCTTTAAGGTAGCCTTGCTCTACCAAAAACTCGGCTAAGGAACCGCCCTTCTTTTTATGGGCTTCCGAAGCCTTGTCCAAAAGCTCTTGGCTTAATATCCCTTCTTCGACTATGTAATCGGAAAATTTTTTACGCTTCACAATAGAATCTCTCTATGCCGCTGCGGATGTCAGAAGGCGTGCTCACAAATATCTGTATATCAGAGTGCGTTAAATCTTCCAAATCTTCGATGGCCTGGATGTTAAGAGGATTGGCCATAGCCACGGTTAAGGTGGCCCCAATCTTGTCTATGGGCAGCAAACAATAATGGCTGCAAACATTTTTAGGGACTAACGAAACTACTTCCGGTGAAACCTGGTAATTTTCCAGAGGAAGATAAGGGTAACCGAATTGTAACGACAAGCAATAAGCTATGTCTTCTTCTTTGGCGAAGCCTAAATTTACAATTACCTCGCCGATTAGGCCGCCCTGGCTTTTCTGGACGGCTAAAGCTTCTTTGAGCTGGGCTGCAGTTATGACCCCTCTTTCGGCTAAAATCTGCCCCAGAGGCTTATCGACTTTCTTATAGGATTTCATTATTTATTCTCTCGCTCCAGATTTGACAAAATTCAATAAATCTTTGGCCGAAGTTCCGTCCAAAGGGCTCTCGGCCACCGAAAAAGAAAGTTCTACTTTACCTTTGGTTATCTCTTTAAGGGACGCCTCTATTTTCTTGGCTACTTGTTGGCAATAACGTTTATTGCTCTCGATAAGGATAGCCCCTAAAATTTCGGGGCCTAATCTTGCGGCGATATCAATGGGGCGTAAAGTTTTCTTAAAAGTATGCCCTAATTTTTTAAGCAGAGTTTCGGCTTCGATTAAACCTTCTTCTTTCTGATAATTGTTATAATTTTTAATCTTAACGGCGATTAAACCGCAGGGGCGCTGGTAGCTACTCGCCCGTTTGATTTCTTCTTCCAGCCTCCGGGTAATCATTTTTTCGTTATAAAGATCGGTTAAATGGTCGACTATCTCTAGCTCTTCAATCTGTGAAGAAAGCCGGGCATGTTCCCAAATCAGGGTAACATTCTGGGAAAATAAGTTTAAGACGTCTATTTCATCTTTAGTGAAACTGTAATTCTCCCGGCTGTTTCCAACTCCTACCATCCCGATAACCTTTCCTTTGGCTATAATCGGGATGATAACCATGTTAATTAACCCTAACTCTTCGGCCCAGGGCCGAAAGGCTTTAGCTTTGTTATTGGCATCAATGACTACTAAATCCATCTGATGGGGTAAATCCGCATTGCGCTGGTTGACAAAGCTATTCATGGTTTGAGCATTAAGCCCCGAAGAAAAAATAGTTTTTAAACCTCCGTCGAACTCCTGCCGTAAACAGCAAAAACAGATGTTGGTCTCCAAAAGCTTCTTCAAATGCTCGCCTAAAAACCGGATAATCTCTTCGGCCGGAGCTTCTTTAGAA
>CAZNWL010000022.1:7220-10715 GCA_964577045.1 uncultured Planctomycetia bacterium
CAACTCTTCGGTTTTCTGGGTGAAGTTGCGCAATTCTTCAAAGCCGGTCCTGACTTTATCCGAAAGCAGGTTAATCATTGTTTCCAAACTTTGGACTTCATCGGAGATTTCCGGCGCTTCCTCCCCGATATCCTCTAAAGCGCTTCTGGAATGTGTATAAACCCTGACGATTGAAGAAAACACCTCAAAAATAACCCGCCAGCCCAGTAAAATCACCAGCAATAAAACTACGGTTGCCCAAATCGAAATATAATAACCGAAGATATAATAGCTAAAAACGATGAGCGGGATGAGAGAAACCAAGGCGATAGCAATCCAAATCCTTCTTTTCAGGCTTAAATTAGGTATTGCTTTTTGCATTTTTATGCCTCCTGACTTGAATACTATCACGTTTGACAAAAGGTGTCAATTTCACAAAATTTTAATTCAGAAGAAAAGGTTGGCCTTTTGAATTTTTTTCCACAGCGGCATCACCTCTTTGAGGGGCAATCGTTGTATTATCTTCAGAAGAAACTTCTTTTTGGATAGCCGTGGTATTGGCCTGAAGCGAGGCTGGAGAAAAATTATTTTTCTCACGGAAGGCAATAATAAGATTGATTATAATTACGGCTGCGCAAATAACTACAAAAACGCCTAATACGACTGTAAACTTTTTATTCATAGCATCTCCTATGGCCAGGCAGGCCTGGCCACTACATTTAAAATTAATGACTTCTCCAGATTAAACCCATATCCTCGATATCGGTCTGTAAGAATGGCGCCACCGCAGTAAAAGTGCGGGCCGTAGGATAATAAGGCGGCGACATCGCCCCCAGCATCCTGGTGTCATAAATGAAATTCCTTCCGTAACCAGAAAGCTGGGTGGTCCCCCAAAATGTACCGAATGGGCCGTAAAAATCAGTAATCACACCACCCAATAAATTTACATTGCCGCTGGGGGCTCTGGTCCGGTAATCATCAACGGTAAAAACTCCGTGCGGCGCCATAATTACCGCGTGCACGTCCAAATCAGCCGGGGCAGAACTGCCAATGCGGACATTACCACCCCAAGCAAGAATGCCCAATAAATTAGTATAACTGGAAGCATTCAAAGAAGGGGAGGTATCGTAATTCTGGTAACGGATATGGTTATTGATGACAATATCGTCCTGGCTGGAAACAGTCACCTGGCTCTGGCTTTGAATCGTTCCACCCAAACTGCTAATGCTACCTTTGTCGAAGATAATCACCCCTTCATTACCGATGCCATCGGGAATCCCGGTATAAGTGTTAGACGACTCTCCTTCCTGAACAGTAGTTTGAGAACTGTTATAATTAACAGTTATTGTTTTTGAACTCGCACCTTGAGTAACCGTATATATGGCGTTGTTATTAGCATCGACGCTCATCACGATTTGGGAGTCGCCCCGAATATAAATTCCGCCGGTAACTGCTGACCCGTCGTTAGGCACGTATATGCCTTCTGTCCCCGGTTCGCTCATTGTCCCTAAAGCCTGGCTTCTTAAATCGTCCTGCGTGACTGCTGATTCCAAATTGAGCAAAGCTACCCCTCTCTGAAAACCAGCTTCGAAAGTAGGAACATCATAGGGCGGGTTGCTATCGGCATCGAGTAAAGTAGTCCGGCCTTGGTCATAAAAGAGCGCCTTGGTCAGCTGCTGGGTAACTACGTCAGTAAAATACCCGCTGGGATTATTGGCAAAACTTAAGCGGTCGTTGCTGTGCACCGGGCCGTAAAATTTAGTTTTCTCGGTAAACCAAACTGTAGAGCCCGATGGCGAACTGTGGTGGTTAGTAAAAAGCGCGAAACGCGCGAAGTTAGCTCTCTGAATGGTGAGGTCAAAATCTCCCCCTTCTAAACTTAAGGTTTTTGAAACGGAAGAAACGCTGGCAGTCGCTTCCACATTAAAAGTATAAGGAAAAATAAAAGTATTATCCTCGCCAGGGTTAGGGTTATAAGCTTCGATAATATTTCCCGCGGCATCCCGCTGTTTCTTAATAAAAACTTTTCCGGTATAACTGCCTAAATTTTTGAGTAAATTATCAGAAGGCAGGTCGCTTGAGCTAAAGGAAATTTCAATTGTACTATCACTGCCAGGCACATAAGTAAAACCCGAAAAATCACATAAAAAATCCAGGGAGTCCTGCTCGTTGAGGTTGGCATCTACGTAAGGAGAAAAAACGTTGCCATTTTGATAATCGTCCACAACTTGGTCTAAAGTAATCAAAATAGTGTTGCGTAAAACGTCTATCCCGTGGTTTAAGCCGGCTTCGGCTAGATCTACAGCCTGGACCATTGATTTTTCTCTGTCGGATAACCTCTTATCGCTGACGGTATTAGAAATCAGGGCGCCGATTAAAACTAAAAGCACGACCATCACAATGCAGGCTAAAACCAAAGCGATACTTTTTCTCATCAAAACTCTCCTTCTCCGGGCTCTTCCACGGTAATTGTTCCGCTTAAACTTATATTTCTATTCCGTAAAGCAACCATTGATTGAACCGTATGTTGGGTTTGGTCCTGGATAGTCAGCGAAACATCCACGAAAGGACAGCTGTCGTTAACGCCGCTACAACCCGAACAGCCGCAGTTAAAGCTTAGGTTACCCATTTGATGGGCTACTATCGCATTAGCAGCCGTGCCTTCTTTCCTTAAAAGTTGGGTAGGGTCATCGGGGTTAAGCTTATAAGTAACTTTCGCTAACTTCTGGATATCTTCTGGCGTATGCAGCTGGCTTTGAGCATCCTGGCATAAACTTTGGTTTGCACAGCCATCGGGACAGCAGCTGGGATAAAATACCGGCAGATAAAAATCAATCCTGGAGGTGGCTAAGGTAACCGTGTAGTTTGTACCATTAGCATCCTGCCAACGGGGGCTGGAAGACTGTAAACTCCTGGTGATATTATCGATGGCAATGCGGGCCTGCTGTTGCTCGTAAAGTTTATCTTTGCCAATCCGCCAGGATTTATCCGATGTGATCAAGAAACTTAAAACTGCACCCATAATGAGAGCGATAATCCCCAAACTGACTAAAACTTCGATAAAGGTAAACGCCTTTAATCGGCAAGCAAAGTAATTAATTCTACCGGACAATCAAGCCTCCCGTTATAGTTTTTATCTTCTGACGCTTCTGTGTCCAGGGCACCGTTAAGATTTGCATCCTCGCCGATAACTCTATTGCGGCTCCGGAAGCAGGCAACAATCCTTACTTCCTTTAAATTACTGCCGCCGGTTACATTCCTTATCTCTATCCGGCCCCGGGCATCAGTAGTGTTGAATCCTTCCAAATCAAAGGTGGTCGCATTAAGCGCATCCAAACTGTCAAATTCCAGCTGCTTTATCTCTTCCATCTTGGCCCGGGCTGCATTAGTGGCGCGGCTTAAATCACGGGCAATATCGCCTAAAATAAACATATTAGCGTAAGAGGCTAAAACCGCGGTCAAACCGATAACCATAATCCCTACTGCTACCATTAACTCAATTAAACTTAAGGCTTT
>CAZNWL010000023.1:0-10104 GCA_964577045.1 uncultured Planctomycetia bacterium
TTCTTAATCTCCGTAATCTATATTTAATCTCTGTAATCACCTAAGAAAATTATGAAAAAAGTAGTATTGGCGTATTCCGGAGGCTTGGATACTTCCTGCTGCCTTAATTGGCTTAAAAACAAGGGCTTTGAGGTAATCTGTTTTTCTGCCAATCTGGGCAGTGAATTTTCTCCGGCTGATTTAAAGCAAAGGGCGCATAAATCGGGCGCCGCAAAAATATATATCAAGGATTTGCAGAAAGAGTTTGCCTATGACTATATAGCTTTAGCTTTAAAAGCCGGGGCTATCTATGAGGGGAAATATGTTTTAAGCACGGCTTTGGGCCGGCCGTTAATCGCCAAGCATTTAGTGGATATCGCTAAGAAAGAAAGGGCTGATTTTCTTGCCCATGGCTGTACTGGTAAAGGCAACGACCAAGTAAGGTTTGAGGTGGCCGCGGCTATTTTGGCTCCCAAAATAAAAACTATTGCTCCTTTAAGGGAATGGGAGTTAAATTCCCGGGAAGAGGAGTTAGCTTATGCTAAAAAGCATAAGATACCGGTTAAGTCCACCAAAGATAAACTTTACAGCGTGGACAAAAATATCTGGGGAGTCAGTGTAGAAGGCGGGGCATTGGAAGAAATTACCAAAGAACCGCCGGAAAATTCCTATTATTTAGTTAAGCCGCCCAAATACGCTTTGAATAAAGAAGTTGCTTTAGAAATAGTTTTTAAAGAGGGCTTACCGGTTAAGCTGAACGGAAAGGCTTTGGATTTGGTGAGTTTGATTAATAAGTTAAACCAAGCCGGCGCCTCCTGCGGCATAGGCAGGACCGATGTTATCGAAGACAGGGTCATCGGGATAAAGTCGAGGGAAATTTACGAAGCCCCGGCAGCCTGGATTCTGCATACCGCCCATAAAGAGCTTGAAGCTTTATGTTTAGACCGGCAGACTATATTTTTTAAGGAAGCAGTTTCTTTCAAATATGCCGAGATGATTTATCAAGGGCTGTGGTTTAGCGAGCTTAAAAAATCGCTGGATGCTTTTATCCAGAAGACTCAAAAGCCGGTCAGTGGAACTATCGGCCTTAAGCTATATAAAGGTAATATTATTATCGCTAAGAGGGTTTCGCCGTACTCGCTATATAAAAAAGAGTTCGCCACTTATGGAAAAGGCGATAAGTTTGACCGGACATTAGCTGAAGGGTTTATCAAACTTTGGGGAATGCCATTTCAAATTAAAGGAGAATAGAATATGGCGGATAAACTTTGGGGCGGAAGGTTCAGGAAAAAGGTGGATAAAGATTTTTTTGAGTTCCAAAAGTCAATCAATTATGATTACAAAGTCGCGGAATACGATATTTACCATTCGCTTATTCACGTGAACGCCCTTAAAGAAACCAAGCTTCTCACTAAGGATGAAGCCGCTAAATTGACCTCTGCGCTCAACGAGATATTCAAACAAGTAAGAGAGGGAAAATTTAAACCTAATCCTAGCGCAGAAGATATCCATACCGATATCCAAAACCGGGTGTCTAAAAAACTGGGGCCATTGGCTGAAAAACTTCATACTTTGCGTTCGCGCAATGACCAGGTGGTTTTTGACACTAAATGGTATTGTTATAGGGAAGGGTTGTATATATCTAGCCTGCTTAATGTGATTCTAGCAAACTTGAATCATTTGGGGAATAGGTACCGGGATGTTTTATTGCCCGGCTACACCCACACCCAGCGGGCGCAGGTAGTTTCTTTTATCCGTTATACCGGAGCTTTCTTTTGCATGCTGGAGAGGGATTTTGCAAGAATGGATGCTTTTTTGAAAAAGTCGTCCATCTATATCGGTTCAGGGGCTTTAGCCGGCAGCACTATACCCAAAGAAGCCTATAGCGAAGCTTTAAAAAAATTTCTGGAAAGTTCCCAACCGGAGATTAAACATTCCCGGTCATATACGGTTAAAAACCCGCTGGATAATGTAGCCAGCAGAGATTTTATCATTGAGTTTTTGAGTATCTTGGCGATATTACAGATGCATTTATCGAGGATGGCCGAGGATTTTATCCTTTACTCGACCAAAGAGTTCGGGTTTTTTAATCTGCCCGAGGAGTTCTGCACCGGTTCATCGCTGATGCCGCATAAGAAAAATCCGGATTTTCTGGAATTGGCGCGGGGTAACACCGGAAAAATCTACGGCAACCTGATGGCAGTCCTTACCACTATGAAAGGATTGCCTTTAACTTATAACCGGGATATGCAGCTGGATAAAGAGCCGCTTTTTTCATCTACCGAGATTTTGGAGCAAGAGCTTAAAATTATGTCCGGCTTAATTAAGGGCTTAAAACTGAATAAGGACAGGATTCAGAAAGCGTTGGAGGACGAAGAACTTTACGCTACCGAGTTGATTGAATTTTTAGTGCATCAAGGGGTCAGTTTTTTCCGGGCGCATACAAGCGTGGGGAAGCTTATCCGGTTTTGCGAAGATAAAGAAATCAAGATTAAAGATATGCTGGATAAGCAGCTGAAAAAATTTGACCCGCACCTAAATCAGGCCAGCATCAAAAAGATTATGAATCCGGAATATGCAGTAGCGTCAAAGAAATCGCTATAATTTTAGCATGCATGATTTTCATTTTCGAGGAAAGAGTTTATATTGCGAAGATTTGCCAGTAGCGAGCCTCGCTAAGAGATTCGGCACGCCGCTTTTTATTTACAGCGCCAAAACCATTATTGACCATTACTCAAAGATTAAGGCTGCTTTTAGAAAGCTCGGCCCTTTGATTTGTTATTCGGCTAAGGTGAATTCTAACCTTTCGGTAACGAAGCTTTTAGTGGCCAGAGGCGCGGGCTTGGACATTGTTTCCGGCGGCGAGCTTTACCGCGCCAGACGCCTGAATTGTTCGGCTAAAAAAATTGTCTATGCTTCAGTGGGTAAGACCGACCGGGAAATAAAAGAGGCGATTAGTTACGGCATATTGATGTTTACCGTTGAATCCAAAGCCGAACTTTCCAGAATAAATATTTTAGCGAAGAGTTTAAGGAAGAAAGTAGACGTAGCTTTAAGGTTTAATCCCGGCGTACGGACAAAAACTCACAGTTATGTTGCCACTGGAGCAGGAGAGAGTAAGTTCGGGATGGATGCGGATACGGTGAGGGAGATTTTTTTTAACCGCAGGATTTACCCTTATCTAAATATAGCGGGAATCCATATCCATATCGGTTCTCAAATTACCGAAAGCTACCCATATTTAGCTGCGATTAAAAAAGTCAAAAAGTTGGTTGAGGAACTTCGCCAAAAGAACATCCGTTTAAAATTCTTTGATATCGGCGGAGGGTTAGGCATAGTTTACGATCGCGAGAAACCGCAGACGGCTAAGGCTTTTGCCAGAAAAGTACTGCCGCTGCTTAAGGCTATTTCTCTAAAGGTTATCCTTGAGCCGGGAAGGTTTATCGCCGGCAACGCCGGGATTTTAGTTACTAAAGTTCTTTACCTGAAGGAAACGCCTAAGAAGAGGTTTATTATTGTTGACGCCGGAATGAATGACTTTATCCGGCCTTCTCTTTACGGGGCGTATCATCGGATAGCAGCAGTGGAAAGAAGTAAAGAAGTAAAGAGGCAAAGAGGCAAAGAGGCAAAGAAGTTGGCGGATGTAGTGGGGCCGATTTGCGAGAGCGGAGATTTCCTGGGTAAAGAAAGGAAGTTAGAGGTGAGAGAAGGCGATTTTCTGGCAGTCATGGGAGCCGGAGCTTATGGCTTCACGATGAGCTCTAACTATAACTCACGCCCGCGCGCCGCTGAAGTGCTGGTAAAAAACAGCAAAGCTTATCTGGTGAGAAGGCGTGAGAATTATAGCGATTTGATTAGAGGTGAACGTATCATTTAGCTTTGCGGATTAGCCGAGAAAAATAGCCGAACCATCCGCCTTTGGCGGATTGTGAGGCGTAGCTTCAGCTGATTTTTCGAGGATAAGACGCAAAGCTAAATGAATAATACATACGATGAAGGCTTTAGAATTTTATAAAGTACAGGCTTCGGGGAATGACTTTATCCTCGTGGATAACACAAAATTAAAAATTGCCAATGCGCAATTAAGCAGAATGGCCAAGAGGTTCTGCCAGCGAAGCTATAACATTGGCGCAGACGGCTTGCTGGTAATTGAGCCTTCCAGAGTTTCTTTGTTTAAGATGCGGATTTTTAACCCTGACGGGTCAGAGGCACAAATGTGCGGAAACGGCGCCCGCTCAAGCGCGCTCTGGTACAGCTTAAAAAAGAAGAAAGCTAAGGCCATAAGTTTTGAAACTAGGGCCGGAATAATTGAGTCGCAGGTAGAAGGCGATAAAGTAAAAATTAAACTGGCGAACCCGCGAAGCTTAAGAGAAGATATCTCCCTGATGGTTTTAGGCCGCAGGCTCAAGGCCAATTTTTTAAATACCGGCGTTCCGCATGCGGTTATTTTTGTGCAGGGGTTAAACCAGATAGATGTGGAGAAAATCGGAAGAGCCGTAAGGTTCCACCGTAAATTTAAGCCCAGCGGTACGAATGTTAATTTTGCGGAAGTGATAAACGATGGTTTTATAAAGTTAAGGACTTATGAAAGAGGCGTAGAGGCGGAAACTTTAGCCTGCGGCACTGGCGCAGTGGCTGCGGCGCTGATTACCGCTAAGAAGTTGAATGTAGGGACGCACTGCAGTGCGTCCTTTAACTGTAAAAAAATTAAAGTCTTAACCCGGGGCGGAGAAATATTAAAAGTTTATTTTGAGAAAGCCAGAGGGAAATTTGCTAATGTCTGTCTGTCAGGAAAAGCTAGTTTAGTTTATAAGGGGGTTATTTATGTTTAAAGGCTCAATAGTAGCCATGGTTACGCCGTTTAAGGACGATAAAGTCGACGAAAATACCCTGAAAGATTTAGTAGAGTTCTATATTAAGAACTCAACCTCTGCGCTTGTGCCTTGTGGGACTACCGGCGAGTCGGCTACTTTGACCTATGAAGAGCATGACCGGGTTATCGAAGTGGTTATCCAGCAGTCCAAGGGAAGAATTCCGGTAATTGCCGGAACCGGCTCAAACTCTACGCAGGAGGCGATAATTTTAACCCAGCATGCGGAGAGAGTAGGAGCTGATGCTTCGTTACAGGTGGCCCCTTATTATAACCGCCCCACACAAAAAGGATTATACGAACATTTCAAGGCTATTTCCGAAAGCGTAAAAATCCCGATAGTCCTTTACAATATCGCTTCCCGGACCGGGGTAAACATCGAGCCGGAGACCATCGCTAAATTAGCTAAAGATTGCAAAAATATAGCCGGAGTGAAGGAAGCTTCGGGTAGCCTGGAACAGATGGCTAGAATTAAGATGCTTTGTCCGGAGGAATTTTGCCTGCTTTCCGGAGAGGATGCTTTGACTCTGCCGGCTTTAAGTATCGGCGCAAGCGGCGTTATTTCCGTAGTCGCCAATATCGTTCCCCGGGATGTGGCGAATTTAGTCAGCGAATTCCAAAAGGGAAATCTCGAGAAGGCTGGAAACCTACATTACCAGTTAATGCCGTTGATTAAAGCGATGTTTGTAGAAACTAACCCTATTCCGCTTAAGACGGCTATGGGTTTATTAAAGATGTGCCGGCCGGATTTAAGGCTGCCGCTCTGCAGTATGTCCGATGAAAATTTAGCCAAGCTTAAGAAAGCTTTAAGAGATTACGGATTACTGGAATAAAGATGATTACAGAGATTAAATATAGATTACGGAGATTAAGAATCGCTGTAATCTTTTTTAAATCGCTGTAATCATTGGAGCAAAACAGCAGATGATTAAAATAGGAATTTCTGGTTTTTGCGGAAAAATGGGCCAGCGTATATTTACCCTGGCTAAGCCAGACAAAAATTTTAAAGTAGTTTTTGGCTTAGAGGACAAAAATCATACCCAGACAGGTAAAACCATGGATGGAGTCAGAGTGGTGAGCAATGCCGCAGAGATAAAAATTTGTGATTGCCTAATTGATTTCAGCTCCGCGGCGGCTTTACCCGCTAATATCAAATACCTGCGGGAATTTAAGAAGCCCGCGGTTATCGGCACTACCGGACTAAACCCTGTAGATTTAGAAAACATAAAATCCGCGGCTAAGGAAATCCCGATAGTTTTTTCGCCGAATATGAGCGTAGGAGTTAATCTGCTCTTTCGCTTGCTTAAAGAAGCCGCAAGAGTTTTAGAAGGTTATCAGGCAAGAATTGAAGAAACGCATCATATCCATAAAAAAGACGCTCCTTCGGGAACGGCTAAAGAGATAATGCGAATTATTAACCAGGAAGGTTTTATGGTTAAACTTGGAGATATTGCGGCAAACCGCCGGGACGAGGTGGTCGGCGACCATAAAATAACTTTTGAGAGCCAGGTGGATAAGTTAGAGTTATTTCATTCGGCAAAAACCCGGGATATTTTCGCCCAGGGAGCTTTAGTAGCTGCCAAGTGGGTTGTGGGTAAGCCAGCAGGATTATATTCCATGGAGGATGTATTATTTGGATAAATTGAAGTTTATCTTTAACCCTGCATATTCCCGCATCAACAGCCCGTCAATTAACATTTCAGACAAACCCGCATTGGGGGAGATAATTTAATGAAGCAGGAAGAAAGTTCAAAAGGACAAGTTATTGTTTATAAGAATAAGGTAGAAGTCAGGCTGGAGCATGAAACAGTTTGGCTTACTCAAAAGGATATGGCCAACCTATTTGATACAGAGAGAAGCGTTATAACTAAGCATATCCGCAGTATATTTAAAACTAAGGAGTTAGAGGAAAAAAGCAATGTGCAAAAAATGCACATTCCTAATTCAGACAAGCCAGTTAAATTCTATAATTTAGACGTCATTATTTCTGTAGGCTATAGGGTTAATTCTAAACAGGGCACGCAATTCCGTATTTGGGCAACTAATGTGTTACGTAAGCACCTCATTGACGGCTATACGCTTAACCAAAAACGCCTGGCTAAAAATACGGCTAAATACGAAGAGCTACAAAAGGCCATAGCGCTTATTAAAAACGTTGAATCGCTCGCTGATTTATCAACCGAAACCAAAGGTATTATCCGGGTTATATCTGACTATACGCGTGCCTTGGACATTCTCGATGATTTTGATCACGAACGCCTGAAAGTTCCTCAAGGAACAAAAAAAGCAAAATATATACTTACTTATGAGAAAGCGAGAGTAATTATCGCGGCAGTGAAAGAAAAGTTTGGCGATTCAGATCTCGTGGGACAGGAGAAGGGTAACAGTTTTAAAAGTTCGATAGGCGCAATATATCAGACTTTTGGCGGGGTTGACGTTTATCCTACGATTCAGGAAAAAGCCGCTCATCTTTTGTATTTCGTAGTTAAAAACCATAGCTTTGTGGATGGTAACAAACGCATTGCTGCCGTTTTATTTATCTGTTTTCTTGATAAATGCGGCATGCTCTACCGCAAAGATGGCGCGAAAATTATTGACGATAACGCTTTAGTGGGGCTTACCTTGATGATTGCTTCCAGTCGCCCAAAAGAAAAAGACATGATGATAAGGGTTATCTTGAACCTTTTGCGCTAAATTAAATTCTATGTCAAGAATGACTTCAGGTAAACAAATTAAAAGAAAAAAATAGAACCGTCCCCATTTCCCGTAGAACCGTCCCCATTTCCCGACATAAGGCGTTCCGTCCGCTTGGGCGGGCTTGGTAGGTGGTAGAGGCGCCGTTCGCCTTCGCTGCTGGCAGTATAAAGGGTTTAAGGAAGTTATATAATGGCCGAAGGTATGTTTTTAGTGAGATTTGAAAAACTAGCTGTCCGGCGGTATAATGGTTAAAAAATAGAAGAGGCGGATAAGAAGCTAAAAGCCGAAGAGTGAAATTGCCGCAAGAATAGAAAAAATGAAAAAGATTGAAATTGCCAAGCGTTTTAAAAATTTTCCTCCCTACTTATTTGCGGAGATTGACCGGAAAAAGAATCAGCTTAGGGAAAAGGGCATTGAGTTTATTGATTTGAGTATTGGCGATCCAGATACCCCTGCGCCTTTAGCTGTTATTGAGGCTCTTTACGCTGCGGCTAAGGTAAAGGAAAACCAAAAATACGCCCTTGATCAGGGTAAAGCGGGTTTACGCCAGAGCATTAAGCGCTGGTTCAGCGGCCGTTTCGGAGTTTCTTTGGACGCGGATAAGGAAATCGTCCCTTTAATCGGTTCAAAAGAAGGCTTGGTGCATTTGCCTTTGGCTTTGGTAAACCGCGGCGAATATGTAATTTGCCCTTCTCCGGGTTATCCCGGTTATCAGAGCGCGGCGAGATTCGTAGAGGCAAAAATCTATGAGCTGCCGCTTTTAGAGAAAAACAACTTTCTCCCGGATTTAGGTAAAATACCGCTTAATGTGCGCAATAAAGCAAAAATCATCTATGTGAATTATCCCAATAACCCCACCAGCGTTTTGGCTCCCGAAAGTTTTTTGAAAGAATTGGTTAAATTCTCGTCTAAATACGGAATAATCCTTGCCTATGACAACGCTTATTCAGAAATGTATTTTGATCAGAAGCCCAAAAGTATCCTCGAGATAGAAGAGGCTAAGGAAATTGCCATTGAGTTCCACTCTTTCTCCAAAACTTTTTCCATGACCGGCTTTCGCATTGGCTGGGCTTGCGGGAATGAAAATCTTCTGAAGGCTTTGCTGAAAGTAAAAACCAATATTGATTCCGGAATTTTTGGGGCGATACAGGAAGCGGCCAAGACAGCCCTTGACACTCAAGACAAATACGTTGATAATCTACGTAATACTTTTAAGGAAAGAAGGAATATCTTTGTTAGAAACATTAAAGCTTCGGGTATTGAAAAATATTACGCCGAAGCGACTTTCTATGTTTGGGTTAAAATCCCTTCGGGATTTAAGTCGTCAATGGGCTACTGTAATTACCTGCTTAGCGAGAAAAACATTGTGGCTACTCCGGGAAAGGGTTTTGGCGCCAAAGGCGAAGGGTTTGTGCGTTTTGCTTTAACAGTGGATAAAAATATTTTAGAGAAAGTGAGGTTGTAGATGCGTAATGAAATTATTTTTAAGTTAGGCTTAGCTTTGCTGGTAGCTATTTCTTTATGTGCTCCCGCCTTCGCTTTAACGGTTAAAAGCGACGCCTTCGAAAACAACGGTTATATTCCCGACCGCTACAGCTGCGACGCGCAGGATTTTTCGCCGGCTATTTCCTGGGGAGAAGTCCCTTCCGGAACCAAAAGTTTCGCTCTGATTTGCGAGGACCCGGATGCTCCTTTTAAAATTTGGACGCACTGGGTGATTTTTAATATTCCGGCAGACCTAACTTCGCTCAAGGAAAATATTACAGTTGCAGAGTTAAAAAAATTAGGTGTCGTGCAGGGTAAGAATGATTTCGGCACTTTAGGTTATAAAGGCCCTTGTCCGCCGGAGGGAAAACCCCACCGTTATTTTTTTAACCTTTATGCTTTGGATACCACCCTTTCTTTGGAGGAGGGGATAGACAAAGCTCAACTCATCGCAGCAATGCAGGGCCACATTATCGCCGAGAGTAAAACCACCGCTTCCTATCAACGTCAGTAAAACAGGGTCAACTCCCTTTTTATAAAAAGGGAGTTGACCCCTTTAATAACAGGAAAGGAGAGTGTATGGCAACGATTAAGAAACTTTTGGCCAGAGAAATTCTTGACTCGCGGGGAAACCCTACGGTTGAGGCGGATATAATTTTAAATAATGGCTTAACAGCGAGAGCCGCAGTTCCTTCGGGAGCTTCTACCGGCGAGTTTGAAGCCATAGAGTTGAGAGATAAAGACAAGCGTTATGGCGGTAAAGGCGTGCAAAAAGCAGTCAAAAATATTTTAGAAGTTATCTTTCCCAAGATAAAAGGCGAGGAACCGGACTTTAACAAAATTGACAAGATAATGCTTGAGCTGGACGGGACTGCCAATAAATCAAAGCTGGGAGCAAATGCTATTTTGGCAGTTTCTTTAGCGGTGGCAAAAGCAGACGCTCTTTTAAAAGAAATGCCTTTATATAGGTATTTAGGGGGCGTTAAAGCGGTAGTTTTGCCTTTGCCCTTGATGAATATCGTAAACGGCGGCGTACATGCCGACAATAACCTGGATATCCAGGAGTTTATGAT
>CAZNWL010000024.1:0-10008 GCA_964577045.1 uncultured Planctomycetia bacterium
GGTATGAATTTAACAATAAATATAAGGAAGCTATGGAGAAGAGAGGTTTGATTTTTTCCGGGTTGAACCCGCAAAAAGATTTAGTAGAGGTGATAGAATTGAAAAATCACCCCTGGTTTATTGCTTGCCAATTTCATCCGGAGTTTAAATCAAAACCAGACTGTGCTCACCCTTTGTTTCGCGAATTTATCAAGGCCGCGATTGATTAAACTGTTGATTATTTGCTTGCCTTTATTTTTATAACTTTTTTGGTTATAATAAGACTATGGAAAGAGTGTATTTAACCCGAGAGGGTTACGAGAAATTAGCCCACGAGTTGGAGCATTTAAAAAAAGTAAAGCGTAAAGAAATCACCAAAGCCATAGAACATGCTCGTTCTCTGGGAGATTTAAAGGAGAATGCCGAATATCACGCCGCTAAAGAAGCCATGTCGCATAATGAAAAGCGGGTGGCTGAATTGGAAGATAAGCTTAGCCGGGTGGAAATTATTCAGGATAATGCCGCTGATGCGAATAAAGCTTATATCGGCTCAAAGGTCAAGTTATTGGATTTAGCCATAGACAGTGAAGTCCAATATACGCTGGTCGGCCCTGACGAAGCAGACCCTCTCAATGACCTCATTTCCGTAACTTCTCCGGTAGGCAAAGCTATTTTAGGCCACGCTATTGGCGATGAAATCACTATCAATGTTCCTGCCGGCGAACTCAAATATAAAATTATCGCAATCTCACGATAAAAATTACAAATTCCAATATCTAAATTACAAATAAATTACAAATTCAAAATTCCAATGTTCAAAAAATCGTTTTGGTCATTTGAAAATTGGAATTTGGATATTGTTTGGAATTTGGGATTTGTAATTTGGAATTTAACATGTCTAACAGAGTTAAGATTCCTGAATTAGTTGCGCCGGCTGGCGATTGGTGTTCGCTTTACACGGCTGTAGAAGCCGGAGCAGATAGCGTTTATTTCGGCGTCAAAGGCCTGAACCTGCGCAATCTCGCTTCTAATTTTGACATTTTGGAAATCAAAAAAGCGGTTAAGGTTTTGCATGAACGCAAAATTCGCGCTTATTTAGCTTTAAACGTCATTGTCTATGATAAAGAAGTAGATAAAATTAAAAAAATTTTGAGTGAAGCCAAAAAAAATAAAATTGACGCGGTTATTCTCTGGGATATGGCGGTTTTAGCGCTGGCTAAAAAGTTAAGGCTTAAAGTTCATTTATCCACTCAAGCCAGCGTTTCTAATTTTATGGCGCTAAAAAAATACGCTAGCTTAGGGGTAAAAAGAGTAATTTTAGCCAGAGAGTGTCGCTTAAACGATATCAAAGCAATAGCTAGCCAGATAAAAAAGCATAAAATTAACTGCCAGCTGGAGACCTTTGTACATGGAGCAATGTGTGTGAGTATTTCCGGAAGGTGTTTTCTCTCGGAATACTCTTTTGCTAAATCCGCTAACCGCGGCGAATGCCTTCAGCCTTGCCGCAGGGAATTTCTGATTACCGATGCGGATAAAAAGGCGCAGTACATTCTAGGCGAGGATTATCTTTTAAGCCCCAAGGATTTATGCACCATAGATTTCATTGACCAGCTTATGGAAGCCGGCATAGACGCTTTTAAGATAGAGGGAAGGAACCGCTCTGCGGATTATATCCGGGTAACTACTTCGGTTTACCGCCGGGCTATTGACGCTTATTTTGCCGGTGCTTTGACCGATAAGTTGAAGAAGCAACTCAAGCAGGAACTTGCGCTTGTTTATAACCGGGGTTTTTCCGACGGCTTTTATTTCGGCCAGCCTAAAAACGCAAAAGCTAAGCGCCTTGAGCATACGCATGAGAAAGTTTATGTGGGCGAAGTTTTAAAGTTTTATAAAAAAATCAATGTCGCTGAAGTTTGGGTAAGAGATAATCCGCTAAAAAAAGGCGACCAGATTCTTTGTTTGGGTAAAACCACCCCGGCCAGTTTCGCCACAGTCAATGATATCCAGATAAATCACGCTTTCGTCGACGAGCTCAAACGCGGCGAAAAAGGCGGCCTAAAACTCCCCTTTATTTTAAAACCCAACGACAAAATCTTCCTCTGGCGTCAAAAATCAGGCCACCATTGACAGGTTTGGTGGCTTGATTATAATGGTTGCTTATTATGGATATTTTGCAGGAAAAGATAATTAGTTTGAAGAAAAAGAAGAGGGCGGTGATTTTAGCCCATAACTACCAGATACCGCAGGTGCAGGATATCGCCGACTATACCGGCGACTCTCTGGAACTGTCTAAAATTTCGCGAGGCCTGAAAGAAGAAGTGATTGTTTTCTGCGGGGTGAAGTTTATGGCTGAAACAGCTAAGATTTTATCTCCCCAAAAAAAGGTACTCTTGCCGGTGCTCGATGCTGGATGCCCTTTGTCCGATATGATTACTACGCGGGATTTGCTTGAACTGAAGAAACAGCATCCGGAGGCCTGGGTAGTCAGTTATGTGAACAGCTCTGCTGAAATCAAGGCTTTGAGCGATGTCTGCTGCACTTCGGCTAACGCAGTTAAGGTGGTTAAAAACGTACCGGTAAAGCAGGTAATTTTTGTTCCCGATAAAAATTTGGGCTGGTGGGTGGCTAAAAACGTCCCGGATAAAGAGATTATCATCTGGCCGGGATTTTGTATAGTCCATGAATACTTTACCAGAGAAGATTTGATGAAATCCCGAGAGCTTCATCCTGAGGCTGTAATATTAGTCCATCCCGAGTGCCGCCGGGAAATTCTGGAGGCTGCTGATAAGGTGCTTTCTACTGCCGGCATGCTTAAAGAAGCTAAGAGTTCAAATAAAAAAGAGTTTATTATCGGCACGGAAGAAGGTTTGATTTACCGCTTAAAACAGGATAACCCGCAAAAGAAATTTTATTCCCTGGGAAACCCCAAAGTTTGCGTCAATATGAAAAAAACAACCCTCGATGATGTTTTCCGCTCGCTGAAAGAAGAAAAACACAATATTGAAGTTGGCCCAGCTGTTATCGAGAAGGCGAGTATCGCCTTAGAGCGGATGGTCAGTTACATCTAAATGCCCAAAAAACGCATAGCCGTAGGTTTGAGCGGAGGAGTGGATTCTTCAGTCGCTGCGTATCTGCTTAAGAAAAAAGGCTGGGACGTAGTAGGATTTACTCTCAAATTTAACCCCCAAGAAAACCGCTGTTGCGACTCGGAAAGCCTGATGCAGGCGGAAAGGCTTTGCCACCGCCTGAAAATACCGCACTACCTTCTGGATGTCAGCGAAATATTTCAGAAAAAAATTATTGATTACTTTATCGAGAGTTATTTAAAAGGCCAGACTCCCAACCCTTGCGCTTATTGCAACCGCTTTATCAAATTCGGTATTTTTTTAGATAAGGTCAAATCATTAGGCATAGATTATCTGGCTACCGGCCACTATGCCCGCCTCGGCAGAAAAGGCGGGGCTTATTTTTTCAGGAAAGCCAGAGATCTACGGAAGTCGCAGGAATATTTTCTGGCTTTAGTTAATCCTCGATTTTTAAAATCGCTGGTTTTCCCTCTGGGGGATTGCAACAAGAAGCAGGTAAAGAAGATAGCTAAAGCCAAGAAACTTATGTTCAAAGAAAGAAAAGAGAGCCAGGATGTTTGTTTTGTCAAAGATAAATCTTACCCGCAATTTATCGAAGAAAATATTCCCCGGCCGGCTGAATATTATGGAGAGGTCAGGCATGTTCAAGGCGATGTTCTAGGCAGGCATAAAGGTATATATTATTATACTTATGGCCAGCGCAGCGGCTTAGGTATCGCTTATAAACACCCTCTTTATGTGACTGGTATTGACGGCCAGTCAAAAACCATATTCGTGGGTTCACGCCAGAACCTTTATCAGGAGAGTTTTTTAGTGCATTCTCCTAATTGGTTTATTAAACCGAGAGATTTAAAGATAAAAGTAAAAGTGCGTTACAATTCGCAAGAAGTACCTTGTGTTTTAAAAGCCAGTGGAGAAAATTTAGAAGTCAAGCTTTTGGAAAAACTGGATTCGATTACCCCCGGACAGGTAGCAGCTTTTTATCATAAAGATGTGCTTCTGGGAGGAGGGGAAATTGTGATATAATAAAGGGGTCAACTCCCTTTTTTCTAAAAAGGGAGTTGACCCTATTAACAAAGGAGGAGAGTCTGATGAGACATTTTTATTTTTTGATTTTGGGATTGGCGGTATTGTTTGCAGCAAGCTGTGATTTCGGGCCGAAAGAGGTTTTATTGGACAGCTTTGAGGGGGGAATTTCTAACGAAACTGTAGATTACGGCTCAAGCGAAGATTCTTTGGTTACGGTGGGAGCCGATAAAACCATAAAAGTTTGCGGCGATCAGTCGTTAAATATAATCTATGATTTAAAACCTTCCGGGTATATGTGGATTGCCCGCGGCTTTGGCTTGGATGTTTCTGGAGCGGCCCTTTGGGAAACCGGGCCCCAAGATATAAAATGGAAGAATTACAAATCCTTCAGCCTTTATATGTATGGGAACAATACCGGAGGAGTAGTTGCTTTTGATATAAAAGATAAAGGCGGGGAGTTTTTCCGCTTTTTGCTCGACGATGATTTTTCCGGATGGAAAGAGATTATCTGCCCGTTTGACCAGTTTATGGTGAGGGCCGACTGGCAGCCGGACAATGCCGAAAGAAACCAGGTGATTGATTTTCCGATAATGAGTTTTCAATTTGAGCCGCGCCTTCCCGGAATCGGCACTTATCATTTTGACTGCGTGAAGCTGGTGAAAACGAAAAAAATAGATGCCCAAAAGAAGTGAGGATTTAGCTGGCCTTTCCGAAGAAGAGCTGCTGAATACCAGAATCCGCGATTTGGGGCTTTCTTTGGAGAATACTTGGCTCGCTGAATGCATCCAAGAGCTTTACTCCGAGCTCGATTCCCGCGGAATTAAATTAAAGCCTCCCTGCTATTTAGCCGATGAATGGCTTATTCCTGACGGAGAGCCGGTAGTGGGGATACCCTTTTTTCTGGCCCACCCCGCATTGATGAAGCTGGAAAAGAAGATGATGCTTGATGTGGAAGGAGGGAGCAAAGATTCCTGCCTGAAACTGCTACGCCATGAGGCTGGCCACGCCATAAATTACGCCTATAAACTTTACAAAAGCAAAAAAT
Organism: uncultured Planctomycetia bacterium; assembly: GCA_964577045.1. Classification (GTDB taxonomy): domain Bacteria; phylum Omnitrophota; class Gorgyraeia; order Duberdicusellales; family 4484-171; genus JAHKAJ01. The sequence goes on from CAZNWL010000024.1 coordinate 5,140, forward strand.
GGCATAAGATTTTCGGGCCATTTTACAAAGAGTATAGCGATACTTACCGTTTTCGCCCCTACAGCCGCAGTTTTGTCCGGCATCTTGAGGATTATTATGCCCAGTACCATCCTGACGAAGACTTCGCCGAAACTTTTGCCGTTTGGCTTACTCCGGGTTTAGATTGGCGGATGCAGTATAAGGGCTGGAAAGCTATGGAGAAGCTTAATTATGTGGATGAATTAATGCAGAAGATAAAGGATAAAGAACCTTTGGTCAAGCAAGGCAAGAAATACTGGGAAGCACGCCGGATGAGCATCACCTTAAAAAATTTTTACAAAAAGAAAAAGCATTTTTATGCCGAGGATTTTCCCGATTTTCATGACAGTAATTTGAGGAAAATTTTTCCCCAAACTCCCGAAGGCGAAAAAAAACTTTTGCCGGCTGCCGAGGTTATCAAAAGATACCGCAAAGACATTTTAAACAATGTTTCAGAGTTAACCGGCGAGAAAAAATATATTATCGACGGGCTGCTCGCTAATATTGCCGGGCGGTTGAGCCAGCTTAAACTAGTGATATCTGACTCCGAAGAGGCTGCTTTAATCAAGGTTTGCGTTTATGTCACTAGTTTGATTATGAACTATTTTTATACCGGAAAGTTCCGCAAGAAAAAATAATGGATAAGAAATTAAAAGTCCTGCTTCTTTTTGACAGCCCTTATTCTAAGCCGCGCGGCTATGATTTTAAAGAGGAGTTCGCCGACCCTGATTGGGTTACAGAACGCTCTACTCATCAGGCTCTTTTAGAGAACGGCCATCAAGTAATCTTATTGGGTTTGTATAATAACGTTGGCCTGCTTTTTGAGGAGGTCAGCGAAAGCAAGCCCGATATTATTTTTAACCTGGCCGAGGTGTTTAACCAGAAGTCGCATCTGGATAAGAATGTAGTTGCAGCGTTAGAGATGGCGGGGACTCCTTATACCGGCGCTTCACTGACTAACCTGGCGATTTGCGGCAATAAAGCCTTATGCAAAAAAATACTTACTTTCCACCGCATAAAAGTCCCGCATTTTTATAGTTTTTACCGCAACCGCCGGATTTGGCTTCCCAAGAAGCTTAAGTTGCCTTTGATTGTCAAACCCTTAAGCGAGGAAGCTTCTCGCGGGATATCGCAGGCTTCCTTTGTTGAGGACGAAAAATCTTTGGTGGAAAGGGTTAAGTTCATCCATGAAAGCATGAAGAACGACGCTATCGCCGAAGAGTATGTTGACGGCCGCGAGCTCTACGTGAGCATTTTAGGAGACCGGAGAATAAAAGTCCTGCCCTTCAGAGAAATGAAATTCGGAAATTTAGGCGAGGACGATTCGGCGATTGCCACTTATAAAGCAAAATGGGATGAGGAGTACCGGAAAAAATGGGAGATCAAGAATATTTTTGCCGGCCGCCTGCCCGACGGTTTAAGCGAAGAGATTAACGATATCTGCAAACGCGCCTTCCGGGCCCTGGATTTGGAAGGATATGCGCGGTTTGATATCAGAGTGGGCAAAGATTCAAAGATTCATATTTTGGAAGTAAATGCCAACCCGTCTTTAGACCCGGAAGACGAATTGGCGCAATCAGCCCAAAAAGCCGGTATGCCTTATAATAAACTTATTCAGAAGATTTTAAAGTTGGGAATTAAGCGAGGAGAAAGGGATTAGCATATGGTAAAAAGACTTTTATTTTGTTTGGGATTATTTCTGCTGGTTTTGCCGCTTTCAGCCCAGGATATTCAGGATGCTGAATTGGCCGGGAGCTGGTATCCGGATTCGCCGGGCATTCTTAAGAAGAAGATTGAAAATTATCTGGATGAAGCTAATCCGGATAATTTGGGAGGCGAATTGCTGGCTATAATTTCGCCCCATGCCGGAATAGATTATTGCGGAAAAGTATCGGCCTGGGGTTTCAAGGCTGCAAGTTTTGAGCCGATAGATTTAGTGGTGGTGGTGGGTTTCAGCCACCGGATGGACTATGACGGCACGGCAGTTTTTGCCAAAGAAGGTTTTAAGACCCCGCTGGGCGTTCTCTATACCGATAAAGGACTTTTAGCAAAGGTTACCAGAGGGAGTAAGATTTTTGCTGACGCAGAACCATTCAAAGGGGAAAACTCAATTGAACTGTTATTGCCGTTTATCCAGACAGCCTTGGGTAACCCCAAAGTTTTGCTGCTGGCTATGGGCCGGCAAAGTTTTCAGAATGCCCAGATTTTAGGCGACGCCCTTTATGAGATATTAAAAGGCCAGAAGAATTTTTTGCTTATTGCCAGCACTGATTTGAGCCACTATCTTAGCCAACAAGAAGCAGAAGCTATTGACGCTGATACCGCGGGATTAATAACTAAGTTGAAGCCCGAAGAGTTATTTTCCGCATCCTTGGGCCAAAACCGGATGTGCGGAGCCGGCGCTGTGGTGGCTGTAGAGATTGCGGTTGAAAAACTGGGAGCAGATAAGGCGGTTATTTTAAAGCAAGCAACGTCCTTTGACACCGGCGGCGATAAAACCAGGGTGGTGGGTTATCTTAGCGCCGCTTTTTTAAAAGAGAACAGTGCCGAAAGAAAAATAAAGGAGAGCAAAACTATGGAAACTTCTCTTAACCCACGGCAGAGAAAAGAATTGCTTAAATTAGCGCGTAATACTATCGAGCTTTATTTAAAAAAGGGGGAAATCTTTGAGCCGGAGATTCAAGACCCGGCTTTAAAACAAATACAGGGTGTTTTTGTTACTTTACGCAAAGGCGGCGAGTTACGCGGCTGCATCGGAAATATTATCGGAAGCGCTCCTCTTTATTTTGGCGTAAGAGATATGGCTATTGCTTCTTCTACCGAAGATCCCCGGTTTCCTGCGGTAACTGAAGATGAACTTTCCGATATCGAAATCGAAATATCAGTGCTTACGCCGCTTAAAAAAATCACTAATCCCGATGAAATCATCTTAGGCACTCACGGGGTTTTGGTGAAGCAAGGATTCAGGAGCGGCGTTTATCTGCCGCAGGTGGCTACGGAAACCGGCTGGAGCAAGGAAGAGTTTATGAACAGCCTTTGCGCGCACAAAGCCGGCATCGCCGAAGATGCCTGGAAAAAAGGTAAGTGTGAAATTTATATCTTCAGCGCGGAAGTGTTTGGAGAATGATTCTTGTCCCTAAAAGTAAAAGCACTGCTGCCGAAATAACCCGGATAATTACCCGCAAAAGATTATTTTGCGATAATTTTTGAGAAATACCCGCCGAAAACACTACCACTAAAAGCAACGGCGATAAAATTGTTCCCAAACCGAAGCTGAAAGAAAGAAATAAGGCTTGGAAGCCGGTTTGGGAGGCCAACACAATATAGTTTAAGATTCCCAGCAGGGGTAGGCAGGGCGCAAATCCGGCCAATAAGCCTAGTATGCCTACATTCCTTATATTGCCTTGATTGAGCCAGGCGCAGATTTTAGAAAGCCGGTTTTTCCGGGCAAAAAGCGTAGTTATCCCGATCAGGATAATAAAATAACCGAGAACCGGATTAATCAGCGGCAGGTATTTTACCAAAAGCTCTTTTTGTAAAAGGTTTGTCCCTAAGACGGAGATAAGCCCTAATACCGCGTAACTGATAAGTTTAAATCCCGAGAACACCAGGTAAGATACCAGAGATTTTTTAAAGCCTTTAGGGTGGCCGGCAGAATAGCCGGCTAAAATCGGAGCGCAGAAGCTCATACAAGGCCCGGAGCCCAGGATTAAGCCGCTGATAAATAAATAGTATAGATTTTCTTTCATCTTCGCTATAAAATAATATAAGAGTTAAAACAAGAGTTGTCTATGATTATTTTCCTAATATTAGGCCTGGTTAGCTCCATATTCCAGTTGGTTATTTTACGGGAGTTTACTTTTTCCATTGCCAAGAACGAACTTTCGCTGGTCGTGGCTGTTGGGTGGTGGCTATTTTTTTGCTCTCTAGGCAGTTTAGCCGCTTTAAAAAGCAAACCTCTGGGCCGCGCTTTTTTAGCTTTTCTTTTCAGCTTAATTTTCTGTTTGGTGATTTCAGCCACTCACCTGGTAAAACTTTTAGCGGGCTTAAGCTATTACGAAGCTGCCAGTTTAGGTTTTGTAGTTTTGTCGGCTCTTGGCTTGATCGGCCCTTTAAGTTTTCTCATCGGCTATTCCTTTTCTGTTTTCAGCCGGTCTATGGTTTCTGCCGGCAGAGAATCGGAAAAATTATATGCCCGTTTCTTTATCTATGAAGCACTGGGATTCTTTCTGGGGGGTTTTATTTTTACTTTTCTTTTATCCGGATACTCTAACCCCTTTTATTTTTCTTTCCTGCCGCTTCTGTTTCTTATAGTTTCCGAAAGAAAAAAATCAGCAAAACTATTTTCAACTTTATTTATCACCCTTTTAACTATAGGATTTATTCTAATCTTTAGCCATATTTTATCCCGGGAGTTCAAAGGCTCTGAAATTACAAGCTTCAAGAATTCAGGCTACGGGCCGTTGATAGTAGCCAGGCAGGGAGAAGTAGAGTCTGTTTACGTCAATGGTTCATTGGTTTTCAGCAGCGAGGATAAAGAATGGGATGAAACTTTTATCCATACCAGTTTTTCTGCTGCTCATATCAAAAAAGTTCTTTTTCTGGGAATGGTTTCGCCGGGCCAGCTAAAAGAAATCTTAAAGCATCCGATAGATTCCCTTGACTGCGTGGATATCAATCCGCTGGTTTTAAATTGGGCTAAAAGAAATATCAGCGAAGATTCCAGGGTTAAGTTTTTAGTTGACGATCCTTACGCTTATCTTAGAAAAGATACCGGAAAATATGATTGCATTATAATGAACATACCTGCGCCTTCCAGCATTTCTCTAAACCGTTATTTTTCTTATGAGT
>CAZNWL010000025.1:0-9968 GCA_964577045.1 uncultured Planctomycetia bacterium
GATTTTACGCTACGGATTATAAAAAATCTACGCCGTGTTCCGAATGTAAAGATGTTCCCCAATGCAGCCAGGGAAAAACTAAGAAGAAATAAGTTAAAATGAGCCAGACTATAAAGCCTTTTCGGGCTACGTATTACAATTCCGCTTTAATCAAAAATTATTCGGCAGTGGTCTGCCCGCCCTATGACGTAATCAATGCGCAACAGCTGAAGCGCCTGCGCCGGAAATCCCGCTATAACTTTTCCTGGGCGCTTATTGCCAACAAAGGTGATTATCAAAAGGCAGCCTCCCGGATTAAGCACTGGCTGAAGGAGCGCGTTTTAATAGACGATAACCAAAAGAGTTTATACCTTTACGAGCAAACTTTTAAGGTTAATGGGGGGCGTTTTCGGCGTTTCGGCATCCTTTCGCTTTTAAAGATGGATAAGCCGGGGATTTTTCCCCATGAATATACTTTGAGCGCTCCTAAAATAGACCGCAGAAAAATGATAGCCGCAGCTAAAGCTAATTTGAGCCCGGTCTTTGTCATTGCTACCGATAAATTGGCGCAGTTAGAAAAAGTTTACCGGCGATACCGTAAAACTAAACCATTTTTTAAATGCCTGGATTTGGATGCAAACCTTAACCGGGTATGGAAAATTTCCGGCCAAAAGGAGGTAACTAAGCTTTGCCGCGAGATTTCGGCAAAAAGAATGGTTATCGCCGACGGCCATCACCGTTTTGAAATCACCTTTGATTATTTTAAGAAGAACAAAAACCGCTTTAAAGACTTAAATTATCTTTTGGCTTACATTACCAGCCCGCAGCAGGGATTGGTAATCCTTCCGACTCACCGGATTGTAAATATCAAACAGGCGATAGGCGAGATTTTAAAGCGTCTGGAGCCATATTTTTATATCCGAAAAGTTTCCAAAGATTCTTTGGCAAGGCATCTGGGTTCCGCGGGATTATTTAGTTTGGGAATTTACCGTAAAGGCAGTTTTTTCTTTTTACGGTTGAAAGATAAGAAGATTTTAGATAAAATAGAAAATAAGCTTTATCACGGCCTGGATACCTATGTTTTTCACCAACTGGTGTTGCCGCTTTTTGATTTATCCGGCGAAATCCAATATTCTCACAGCGTTGATGAAGCGAGGTGCCTGGCCGCAAAAAGCGGCACGGCTTTTATCTTAAGAGCCGCGCCTTTAGAGACGGTCCTTGAGATAGCGCGTAAGGGTTTCAGGTTTCCGCAAAAATCAACTTACTTTTATCCTAAATTATTGTCGGGATTGGTAATCAGACGTTTTAAGAAGGTATCCCGGCAGTAGCCGGGATTTCGCTAAATAAATAAATTAAGGTGCTCAATGAAAATATTTAAAAAGCATTTCGGCGATTTACGCAAGCAGAAAAAAGGCGTCCCCGACGGCCTTTGGAACAAATGCCCCAGCTGCTCACAGTTGATTTTCAATAAAATCTTGGAAGATAATTTAAAAGTCTGCCCTAAATGCAACTACCATTTTTTACTTACTTGCTGGGAAAGAATCGGCCTCTTGGCTGATAGCAATAGTTTCGTTGAAATATCGGCCGGCCTTACTTCGCTTGACCCTCTGGAGTTTTCCGGGCCGAAAACTTATAAAGAGAAATTAGGCGAAGCGGCGGGGGAAACCGGCTTAGAAGAAGCGGCGGTGGTTGGAGAGGCTAAAATAAACAATGCCGCGGCAACTTTAGGGGTTACTGATTCGCGGTTCATTATGGGCTCAATGGGTTCGGTGGTCGGAGAGAAAATAACCCGTTTAGCCGAAAGAGCCCTGGAGAAACATATACCGCTGATAATCGTTTCCGGTTCAGGCGGAGGGGCAAGAATGTACGAAGGTATGTACAGTTTGATGCAGATGGCCAAAACCAGCGGCGCGCTTTCCCGCCTCAAAGAAGAAAAGATAGCTTTTATCTCGGTGCTGACCAATCCGACTATGGCCGGAGTCATGGCTTCTTTTGCTGGCTTAGGCGATGTGACTATTGCTGAACCGGGCGCTTTAATCGGCTTTACCGGGCCGCGGGTAATCAAACAAACCATAAAACAGGATTTACCCAAAGGGTTCCAGACTTCGGAGTTTAATTTAAGGCACGGGTTACTGGATATGGTGGTGCATCGCAAAGATTTAAAGAATACCTTGACCAAACTTATTTACTATTTATCTTGACAGAGGATTTCTAAAAAATTACAATTTTAACTTATGGCAGAAGTAACTTTAAAAAACATCTCTAAGTCCTATCCCAACGGCGCAGTCGCAGTCAAGGATGTAAACCTGAAAGTGGAGGACAAAGAGTTCGTAGTTTTAGTCGGGCCTTCCGGATGTGGCAAGTCAACTACTTTGAGGATGATTGCCGGCCTAGAACATCCCACCCAAGGGGAAATCTATGTAGGCGATAAGATGGTGAATGGCGTCCCAGCCAAAGACCGTAACATCGCCATGGTTTTCCAGAATTACGCCCTTTATCCGCATATGGACGTTTACCACAATTTGGCTTTTGCGCTTAAGCTGCGTAGCTATGAGTCCGAAGATATTGATAAGCGGGTTAAAGAAGCTGCCCATACTTTGGGAATCAGCCACTTGATGCAGCGCCGGCCGCGGGAAATTTCCGGCGGAGAACGCCAAAGAGTAGCCGTAGGCAGGGCAATCGTGAGAAAACCCCAAGCATTTCTTTTCGATGAACCTTTAAGCAACCTTGATGCCATAATGCGCGTGCAGATGCGTACCGAAATCCATAAGCTCCACTTAAAAATCCAGACTACTATGATTTATGTTACTCACGACCAGACCGAAGCCATGACTTTAGGCGACCGGATAGCGGTAATGAAGGACGGCGAAATACTTCAGTTCGATACGCCTTTAAACGTTTATGACAGTCCGGTAAACAAATTCGTGGCCGGATTTATCGGTTCGCCTCCGATGAATTTCATCAAGGGTAAGATTGTAGAAGCCAAATCAGGATTTTATTTCGACGAGGGAAATTTCCGGGTTAAAGTTTTGGATGAGATGCGCCCTAAGTTAGAGAAGTATCTTAATAAAGAAATTATTTTCGGTATACGTCCGGAGAATATCTACGATAAATTATTTGCCTCTTATGCCACCTCCGATAATACCTTGTCTGTTTTATGCGATGTCCTCGAAACTATGGGTTCGGAGAATTACATCTATCTTTCCACCGGTTCGCACACCTTAACCGCCGTAGTAGAAGCTTCAAATAAACCTCCGATAGGCGGCATGGTAGAAGTTGTTTTTGATATGAGGAGGGTCCATTTTTTTGACCCTCAAGAAGAATTTACCATTGTCTAAAAGTGGTATCCCTACAACTTTACCCTTTCTTATATTAGCTTGCTTTATATTTGTTTTTTTACCCGGCGGCGGAATAGTTTTCGTAATCCCTGCTTTAGCCGCTCTAGGGGTATTTCCTCTCGTACGTAGAATTAAATCTTTGATTCTTTCCCGGTATCAAGGCGAGTTCGACCTCTGGGAAGAAAAGATAAATATTCTAAATGAGAGTATCGCAGAAAAGGACAAACTTTTGGAGACCCTGCCGGCCAAGAACGAACGGGTTTCCCTGCTTTTTGATATTTCCCAAAATTTGATTGAATTGATTGAGCCGGAAAAAATTATCGATTCCCTAATCGATACCTTGGAGAAGATTTTTCCTGCCGCCGATAATATTTTATTTTTTAATTTTGATAAAGAAGAGCAAGCTTTGATTTTAAGCCGTTCGTTGAGGCGCCAAAACGATACTTTGAGCAGCTCAAAAGGCCTGCCTGCCGGCAGGCAGGGCAATGTTTTAGACAAATGGGTTCTGCATCAAAACCGGTCTTTGCTTATAGAAGATATTACCAAAGATTTCCGTTTTGATTTCCATAAGCTCCCGGCTTACCAGGAGCGAAAAATCCACTCTTTTGTTTTAAGCCCCTTGTCTATCGGCTATAAATCCTTGGGGGTATTGCGTATCGAAGCGAAGAGCCCGCAATCTTTCTCTCTTGATGATTCCAGGCTTTTGCGCAATATTTCAGATTTAGGGGCCGTAGTTTTAGAGCGGGCTTTGCTTTTTAAGCGAGCCGAAGATTTGGCCATAAAGGATTCCTTGACCGGGCTGTTTTTACGCAATCACTTTTCCCAATATCTTAACCGTTCTTTGAAAGAGGCTGGCGATGAGATTTTAGGTTTAATTATGTTGGATATCGATGATTTTAAGAGGATAAACGACACCTATGGCCATGTTGTCGGGGATTTAGTTCTGATGAAACTGGCCGAGATTTTAAAAGAAAACAGCGAAAAAGCCAAAGGTATTGCCTGCCGTTTTGGCGGAGAAGAGTTTGCTTTAGTTTTAGCTGCTAAAAGCCAGAAGGAAGTTACGCATTGCGCAGAAAATATTCTTCAGGATGTCAGGCAAACAGAATTATCATTCCGCCGTAAAAAAGTCACTTTCACAGTTTCTGCAGGTTTAGCTTTTTATCCACTCGATTCTGATTCAGCTAAAGCTTTAATCGAACAGGCTGATGTTTTATTATACAAAGCCAAGTATGCAGGTAAAAACAAATTATGTTATACTGGGCAATAATTGGTATTTTCAGCGCAGTTCTTTTAATTGAGGCGATAGTTTTTCTTTTTCGCTTTTACAAAACCTGTGTTAAAAAGAACCTGGAGCTTTCGCTGGAAAACAGGCGTCTGGAAAATAAAGAGCTGGAAATCAAAAATGAAGTTGAACGTTTAGAAAGGGTTTTGTCCGGGCGATTTTTATTTTATGACCTTACTTGCCGGCTGGCACCTTTGCTGGATAAAAATGAGCTTTTTACCAAGTTTCTTCAGGAGATTCATTATCTGGGGCCGATAGAGGAGGCTAAAGTCAGCAGCAGCGGACTGCCAGATGAGTACCGTAGATTTGAGTTGGGCCACAGCATAAAAGAGGCGGTATATATTAAGACTTCTTCCGGCGAGGTCGTCGAGAACCTTCCGTATTTCGTAAAGATTTTAAAACTGTGTTTAGAAAGGATACGCCTTTATGATAAGCTGCAGCAGTTGTCTATTTATGATTCTTTGACCAAGATTTATAACCGCCGCCACTTTATGGAAAGGTTTCAGGAAGAATTCGAGCGGGCTAAAAAGTTTAACCATGACCTCTCGTTTCTGATGATTGATATAGACCACTTTAAAAAAATTAACGACAGCTACGGGCATTTGGTCGGCGATGCGGTTTTACAGGAGGTAGCCCGCTTGATTAAAGCCAATATCCGGGGAATAGATTTGGCGGCCCGCTTCGGCGGCGAAGAGTTTTCGGTAGTTTTGCCGGAAACCGACAAGGCCGGAGCGATTATGCTGGCAGAACGTATTAACCGCGAAGTTTCCCGCCGAGCGCTGGCAGCCTTTGATGAAAAAATTTCGGTCAGCATAAGCATTGGTTTAGCTTCTTTTCCCCAGAACAGCATTCATCCGGATGTGCTTTTAGAGACTGCTGACAAGGCTCTTTACAAGGCCAAAGTTTCCGGCAGGAACCGAGTCTCTTGGTTCTAAATTTTTGTTGAAAGATGGGTCTTTTTGTGGATAATGGAAGCTTCGGTGATTATATGGATGATAGTTTAACCAAAGAACTTTTAGGGGCAGTAGGTAAAGGTTGCCGGGATTTACCCGAAAACAATATTTACCGGGAAATAGGTTTTGACGGCGATAAGCCGCGCCTGGGCTGGGTCAAGCCGGCCCCTTTTGATTTGATAAGAAAGTCTTTGGAGAAAATACTGCCTATTTTAGAGGGCAAAGAAGTTTTTATTTTTGTGGGCATGGGCGGTTCCATCAACGGGATTAAACCCTTGCTTTCGCTGTGGGGCAGCAAAGAATGCCATACCTTGGACAATCTAGACCCCGGGGCAATTTCCTCGCTGTCCGCCCGGCTAAAAGATTTTTCCAAGGTTTTGGTTGTTTCGATATCTAAATCGGGGATGACCAAAGAAACGCAGCTGCTTTCATTTACCTTGAAAGAATTATTTTCCCGGCATTTAGGCCCGGCCTGGGTAAAAAACTTTCTTTGGTTAAGTGACCCTTCGTCTTTTGACAAGCTTAATGCTATGGGCTGGCGGGAAACCACTAAGGCTGCAATTCAGTTTGATTTAGGAAGCGATATCGGCGGAAGATTTTCCTCGCCGAATACGCTGATATTCTTCCTGCCTTTATTTTTGCTGTTGGAAAAAGATTTTGGCCGCCTGGAGAAAACATATAATCTATTTTTAAGTTTGCAGGACAAAATCAGAAAAGAAGCTTGCCAGAAGGCTTACGACTGTCAGTATAAACCCCGGGCTTATTTTTCTCCCGGAGTTAACCCCACGTTGGGCGAATCATTTTCTTCTTGGATAATTCAGTTATTTCAGGAGTCATTGGGTTCTAAAAACCCAGAACTTCCGGTTAAGACCATACCTAATTTAAAAGGGAAGGAACTTTTTTTCCCTTTGCAGCTGGATTTAGAAGTCGCCGATAAAGCGGGTGAGCTTATGGCTCAAATGTATTTTTTCCAGGTATTTATCGCTTACTATTCGGCCTTTAAAAAAATTAATTTTGTTTCTCAAGAATATGTCGAGAAGTATAAGGCCCAGATGCGCCAGCTGGAAGGAGAAGGCAACAAAAAATTAGAGGCTAAAAAAGAAACTTTAGACAGCCTTGTTCAGAAAATTAAGCTGCGCCTTAGCGACCGGGTGCCCTTCATCGAAACTGTCCTTTACTTTGACCCCAAACCAGGGGAAGTAAAAAACATAAAAGCGTCTTTAGAGAAAGAATTTAAGGATAAACAGGTTTTAGTTTTTATCGGCAGCGATTGGAACCATCAGTCGTATCAGGCAGCTTTTACGGCCAAAGACACTTTTTATATTTTGCTGGTTTCGGATAATTATGAGAAGGCGGTTAGTTCCTTGTCTGATGAGATTACGACTCGTAATGTAGAAACCTTAAAACTTATCGCCCAGGCTACATACCTTACGATTAAAGACAAGGCAGTTTTAGCGGCGATTGAAAGGTAGGAGGAGTTATGGAGACGGTTATTCAAAAATTAAGGGATCGGGCAAAAGCCGACCCTAGGGTGATAGTTTTTCCGGAAGCCAATGACGAAAGAGTGGTGGAGGCGGTTAAGCGTATTGAGAGCGAAGGGATAGCCAAACCGCTTCTCTTAACGCAGGATAACCTTGAACCGGAACGCCAGGAGGAGTTTGCCAATATTTTCTTTGAACGCAAACAGGCTAAAGGCGTAACCTTTGAAGAAGCCCGAGAACTGATGGAGAATCCTTTATATTACGCGGCGATGCTGGTGCGTTACGGCCATGCGGATGGCTTTGTTGCCGGCGCTACACTTACTACTTCTTCAGTTATTCGGGCGGCTTTAAGCTGTCTGGAAGTCGATAAAGAAGCCGGGATTGTTTCCAGTTGTTTTATTATGGCGGTTCCCAACTGTCCTTACGGAGAAAGAGGCGTTTTTGTCTATGCTGATTGCGGCGTAATCCCTTATCCTACTAGCGAGCAGTTAGCTAATATTGCTATTTCCAGCGCACATTTTGCCCGGGATGTTTTAGATATTACGCCGCGGGTAGCGCTTTTAAGCTTTTCCACCAAAGGCAGTGCTGAAGGCCGCTGGGTGGATAAGATAAAAGAAGCGGTGGATATGGCTAACGCCAAAAACAGTGGTTTCCTGATTGATGGTGAGCTTCAAGCTGACAGTGCTCTGGTTGAATCGGTGGCAGCCCGTAAACTCGGAGAAAGCCCGGTTGCCGGAAAAGCCAATGTTTTGATTTTTCCCAATTTAGACGCTGGAAACATTTGCTATAAACTGACCCAGCGCCTGGCTAATGCGAGAGCAATCGGGCCAATTGTCTTAGGAACTTTGCGGCCTTGCAGCGACCTTTCCCGGGGCTGCGAAGTTGAGGATATAGTTGATTGCGCCGCTGTTACAGTGATCAGAGCACAGAAAAGGAAAACATGAAGATACTGGTTATAAATTGCGGCAGCTCATCGATAAAGTATAAACTTTATTCTCATGACAGCGATGAGCCTTTAGACAAAGGCTTGATTGAAAAGATTGGCGAAAAAGGCTCTGCGGTAAAAAATCACAGCCAGGGGATAAAGCAGCTGATTTCCGATATGCTTGCCAAAGGAGCGATCAGCCGGTTAGAAGAGATTTCCGCTATCGGCCACCGGGTAGTCCATGGCGCGGAGGCATTTCGCCAACCTTGCCTGATTAATCCGCGGGTAATAAAAAAAATCAGGGAATGCACGAAATTGGCGCCGCTGCATAACCCGGCTAATTTAGCCGGAATAGTCGGCTGCTACAAGTTCTTTCGCCGCATACCGCAAATAGCCGTTTTTGATACGGCTTTTTATCAGAGCATTGCTCCGTGGGTTTACCGCTATGCTATTGATGAGAAGTATTATAAAAAATACGGCGTGCGTAAATATGGTTTTCATGGCACTTCCCACCAGTTTATCGCCAAGCAGGCCAGTAAAATTTTAAAAAAGCCTTTGACAGAACTCAAGCTGATTACTTGCCACTTGGGTAACGGCTGCAGTATCACTGCCATTGACCAAGGTCGGGCAGTAGATACTTCGATGGGTTTTACGCCTTTAGAAGGGCTGGTTATGGGGACCCGTTGCGGCGATATTGATGTGGCCGGGGTTTTTTACATCATGGGGAAAGAAAAGTTGTCTATTTTACAAATGGATGAAATCCTCAATAAGAAAAGCGGGCTTTTGGGGGTTTCTGGTTTAAGCAATGATTTCCGCTTAATCCGTAAAGCGATGAACCAGGGCTGCCAGAAGGCGAAGCTCGCCTATGAAATATTCATTCATCGGATTAAAAAATATATCGGCGCCTATCTTTTTATTCTAGGCGGGGTTGATGCGGTATGTTTTACCGGAGGCATAGGCGAAAATAATCCTAAACTGGTCGAAAGTTTTCGCCAGGCAATCCGGAAATTATTAGGCCCGACGGCCAAAGTTTTAGTTATTCCTACCGATGAGGAGTTGATGATCTCCCATTTGACTTACGATTTGATTAAGAAACGGAGAAAGTGACATGATGCGGATAATGCTTAAATCAAAGATAAGTTATGCGGTGGTGACGGATGCAGAGCTTTATTACAAGGGCAGCATAACTATTGATGCGGGAATAATGGAAGCTGCAGGATTAAGAGAAGGGGAGCGGGTGGATATTTTAAACCTTAATAACGGAGCCCGTATCCAGACTTATGTGATTAAAGGCAAAAAGGGAAGCGGCGTAATTTGCCTTAACGGCCCGGCTGCCCGTTCGGGGTTTAAGGGCGATAAACTTGCAATTATTTCTTACGGCATTTACAGCGAAGAAGAATTAAAGAATTTTAAATCCCAATACGTAGAGCTTGATGAGCACAACAAAATTAAGAATACATACCTGGCCTGATAGGCTTTTAACTAAAGCCTGCAAAAAAGTTAAAGTTATTGACGAGCCAGTGCGCCGCAACTTGGACGAGATGCTTGAGCTGATGCGCCAAACCCAAGGCATGGGGCTGGCCGCAAATCAGGTAGGCTTACGGCAAAGCCTGGCAGTCATTGAAATTCCGGAAAAGGTTTTTAAGCTAGTTAACCCCCGGATTAAAAAACAGGAAGGGTCAATATCATTTCTTGAAGGCTGTTTAAGCTTTCCGGAGTTAGAGATTGAGATTAAGCGGGCTAAAAAAGTTTTGGTGGAGGCCCATGACGAGCACGGCCAAAAAATTGAAATTGAGGCCGAAGGGCTGCTTGCGGTCATTCTTCAACACGAGATAGACCATCTCCAGGGAAAAATTTTTATCGAGCGGATCCCGTTTTTAAAGAGGTTACAAATTATTCCTAAGCTGAAAGAAATAGCAAAGAAAACTAAAAATGGCTTGCGAGAACAAGAAAAAAAATAGCCAGTTTTGCACTTGCACTTATGCGGGTTGCCCGCGCAAAGGCCTTTGC
>CAZNWL010000026.1:0-9904 GCA_964577045.1 uncultured Planctomycetia bacterium
AATCAATAATAAATATGAAAATAATTGATTTAAGCCTGCCCATTGACGACCAAGCCTTTGAGGTGCATAAAGTAGAGATTGAACGCGTATCGCATCAGGCTGGTGTAGAAAAGTTTAACCGCGTGCTGATGGGTAAAACCCTAAAGGGTAAACTTCAATATATATTAGGTAAGCGTATGGTTAAAAAAGAGGACCTTCCTGATGAGGAATTTCTATCTTTAGAGATAGTGCATTCGCCAGTGCATATTGGCACGCATCTTGATTACTCTTTCCATTACGGCTCAAAATCCGAAGGAAGAGCCTCTAAAACCGCTGAAGAAATCCCTTTGGAATGGTGTTATCAAAACGGCGTAAAACTTGATGTTTCGCATAAAAAACCAAACCAAATCATTACCGCCGCTGATATTGAGGCAGGGTTAAAGCGAATAAATTACTCACTTAACCCTTTGGATATAGTACTCTTACGCACTGGCGCGGATAAACTATACGGCGGGCCGAAATATTTTAGCGATTATCCGGGGGTAGATATTTCGGTGATAGATTTACTTTTAGATAAAGGTATAAAAATTTTTGGCGTGGATGCTATGGGCATAGACCGTCCTTATAAATTTATGCTTAAAGAATTTATGGAAGCCAGAGACCCCAAAAAATTATATCCCGCGCACTTTTACGGCAGAAAGAGGGAGTTTATTCATATAGAAAGGTTGGCAAATTTAGAAAAATTGCCGGATTTCGGATTTAAGGTAATATGTTTTCCAGTTAAAATAAAACAAACCGGAGCAGCTTGGGCCAGAGTGGTTGCCTTAGTTTAAAGGAGGTAAAATATGGGCCATACAGTTAATTCAATTATCATTAACGCGCCGTATGAGAAGATTTTTGATATTTCCAACGATATTCCCCGCTGGAAAGAACTTTTTGGCGGCGAGTACAAGGATGCCGTGATTACCAAAAGAGAAGGCAACAAAATTATTTTTAAGCTTACCGATGACGAAGGCAGAAGCTGGCAGTCATCGCGGCTATTATTTAAGGATAAATATTTTACCTATGCCGAGCGCGAAGAGCCGAAGTTTCCTTTTAAGTTTATGAAAATTATCTGGCTCTATACCCCGCGGCCAGACGGCATTGAAATGACCTGGATTCAACATTTTGAAATGGATGAAAAGGCAAAGTTTAACGACGAACAGGTAGAAGGCTTTATCAATAAACATTCCAGGGATAATTTGAAAATATTTAAGGAAGTGATAGAAAAGGAAAGCGTATGAAGAAAGTTAAGGCAGCCATAGTAGTGCTTTTTTTGCTGGTAACCACGTCCTATGGCCAGAACATTTCAAAAATAGATTTTAAATTTTCTACCTTTGCCTGCGATAAAGATATTAGTGAATTAGATGTTTATAGCCCGCCTCAAGCAGGAGTTTTAAAGGTGAATTGGATAGAGGCGGATAAATTAATAGTAGAATGTTTTGTGAAAACTTATTGTGCCGGCGCCACGATAAAAGGCGATTATGAGATGAAAGATAATTCTTTAGTTTTAAAATACAAAATAGAAACTAACGGCCCGGTTACGCAATGTAATTGCGCCCACAAGGTTGTATATGAATTCTCAAATTTACCGGAAAAGAAAGACCATACATTTATTATAATCAAAGAGTAATAAGGAGGCGCACATGTCTAGTTTAAAAGGTAAAGTTGCAATCGTTACCGGCGCAAGTAGAGGTATTGGTAAAGCGTTGGCTGCGGCCGCGGCAAGCTTAGGAATAAATTTAACTATCGCTGCGCGCAATGAAGGCCCATTAAAAGAAACAGCGCAAGAAATAGAAAAGAAATATAAAGTCAAAGTCCTGGCCGTGGCTTGTGATGTGACGAAATTAGAAGATTTAGAAAATTTAGTCAATAAAACCAAAGAAAAGTTTGGCAAAATAGATATTTTGATAAATAATGCCGGGGTGTCCAGCCAATACCCTTTCCAGAAACAGCCTATGGAAGATTTGGAAAGGCTGGCGCACACAAATTATTTAGGCTATGTGCGGCTAATTCGTTTAGTGATTAACGATATGATTAAGAATAAATCCGGCGCAATTATTAATATGGTTTCCGGCTCAACGCTTTGTGACCCGCTACCGAGAAACTTTATAGTTTATAGTTCGCTAAAGGTAGGGTTACGCGCTTTTTCCAAAGCGCTTTTCTGGGAAATGCGCGATCACGGCATAAAAATCACTTCGCTTTTACCGGGCGTAACCGATACCGACTTAACCGGAAAATTGCAGGAAGTAACCGGTGACAGTTCGCGCTTGATGACTACCGAAGCTAT
Organism: uncultured Planctomycetia bacterium; assembly: GCA_964577045.1. Lineage (GTDB taxonomy): Bacteria > Omnitrophota > Gorgyraeia > Duberdicusellales > 4484-171 > JAHKAJ01. Next base: position 2,309 of record CAZNWL010000026.1, read on the forward strand.
TGAAAATGCCTTAAAATTCGCTTTAACTGTCCCGGCAAATGTCTGCCCTTTAGAAATTTCAGTAATAAACCAGCAAACGCCGTGGACGAAACCCGTAATACCATATAAGCAAGAGCATCCGAAAAAATAACTGGTGCATAAACGAGGAGGATGAAAATGAAGATTTTGTTTGTAATGCCAAAAATTGGAGCTTGGGCCACGCATGGAAATCATTTCGCGCCTAACCAACTCTATGCTCAATGGGGCGCGTATATCCGCCAGAAAGGTTATGCAGATTTAGAAGTTTTAGATGCCACGGTTTTAGGTATTCCTATTGAAAACTTAGCCGCAAAAGTTAAGGAGAAAAATCCCGATGCAGTGGTGATGGGCGATATGATTCACTGTTCAGTCGGTTTTGGGGAAATTTGGCATTTTAATGAAGCGGCTAAGCGCATCAAACAGGTGTTGCCAAAGACAAAAATTATTGTCGGCGGCCTTTGGTATTCGGCATTGCCGGTTGAGACTCTTTCCGATAATCCGGCGATAGATTACGTAATTATGGGCGAGGAAGAGTCGTTTTATGATTTGATTGAGGCCATAGATAAAGGAAAGAATATGAAAGATGTAGCTGGTATTACTTCACGCATAGATGGTAAACCGGTAATGGGCCCGCACAAACCGTTATTGCAGGATTTGGATAAATTGCCGCTTCCGGCTTATGATTTATTTCCTATGGGTAAATATGTGGGGCATACTTATTGGAAACCGTTTGTGGAAATGATGACTTCCCGGGGTTGCCCTTCAGCCTGCACTTTTTGCTACGAATGGGATCAATACGACCCACGCTCGCCTAATGATTTTTTAACCTGGAGGGCGAAATCTCCGGAGCGCGTGATTGAGGAGCTTGAGCTTTTGCGTAAAATGGGCACTAAAGTCGTGGTTATCCAGGATGATAATTTTAATGTTGACCCTGTGCGGGTGGAAAAATTTTGCCGTTTAAAGAAAGAAAAAAATAACCCGATTCAGTGGGTTTCTTTAGGCCGGGCAGTGGACTGGGTTAACTGCGAAAAGATTTTACCGCTAATGAAGGAAACCGGGATGTTCATGGGGGTTTTTGGTATCGAAGTTACTACCCCCGAAGAACTTAAAAAAATTGCCAAAGGCATTACCATCGACCAGATTAAAAAGACCATTGATATTTTGCGCGCCCAGAATATCGCGATTGTGGCCGATATTATGATGGGCTTCGATGAGGATACGGAATATTCCATAAAACAGAGATATGAATTCACCGATGAAGTTGACCCGGATATCTTATGGGTGGGCTATGTTACGCCGGCGCCGAACTCGCCTATTTGGAGGCAACGGTTAAAACGCGGAGAGATAGACATTAAAAAAATAGATTTTCTAAAATGGGATTTCTTACATCCGGTTATGCCGACCAAACACCTTAGCTTGGAAGATTACGGCCGGCTCGGCTCCTGGTGCATGCGGGAATTTTTCTCAAAGCCCGGAAGAATCCAGCGCATCATGACTTCTAACTTTGACCCCTTGGCTAAGCTTTGCTTTCAGGATGTGATGCAGGGGGTGCAAAAGTGGGAAGACGGAGCGGTCAGAGGAGAAAAACATATCTAATGCTTTGCGATAGCCACCTACATTTTATTCCGCAGCAAATAGCCGAACATACTTCTTTTTATCGAGGAGTATGGACGGACAAGCAGAAACTTTTGGGATTTCTAGATACCAACAAAATTGACCAAGCGCTTCTAGTTTATCCGGCTACAGACGCGCATTTAAAGTTAGGTTGGCCCAAGCTTTGCGAATTTTACAACCGTGATTTAGCAGCCTTAATCAAGGAAGACCACAGAATTGTAGGTTGCGGTATAGTGGATTTAGCTGACGAGGTGTCATCACAGGCAAAACGCCTGAAAGAAGAGGGTTTTCGAGGAGTGAGCATTGTTTCCAGCCAGGATGGTAAATTTATTTTAGACAAATTGCAGCCTTTATTTGCGGCAGCCGCTAAATATAATTTAGCTATTTTTGTCCACCCGCAAACGATTAACCCCATTGGCTTTGAACGGGTCAAAGACCCGCTGCTTATGCCGGTTTTAGAATATAGCTTTGATAATTCGATGTTTATGGGGCTCTTAATGATGGAGGGAATTTTAGATAAATACGCACTTAAGTTTATCTTTGCTTCTTTAGGCGGCGTTATTCCTTTTTTGAAAGAGCGTTTTGACCGGGTTTATACTATGTTAAGGTCCCGCCAGATGGTTAAGGATTTAGGGAAAATGCCGAGCGAAATTTTTAAAAACGCCTATGTAGATTGCGCCGGTGCCTCTTTAGAAACAATAGAGCTAGCCATAGACTTATTCGGAGAAGATAAGTTATTGTGGGGTTCAGATTATCCAGTTTGTGGAGAAATTTCTACCAGCTTGAAGATGCTGGATGAATTAGGTTCAGAAGTTAAAGAAAAAATCATCCGGAAAAACTTTCAAACAATTTTTGCCAGGTGATTATTTTATTTTTTCAGTTTTAACAAAAGCATATATCCTAAAGCCAAGACAATTGAAGCAAGAAAGATTATAGGAAGAAGCACGCCGCCCATATAAATTGTAGTGGGAAGATTTGTGTTTAACCTAGGCCAGAGGAATGCTAAGGCCACAAATAGTAGCACACAAGAACAAATAAATCCAAGCCATAAGGCCGCCAAGCTGCTTTTTGCCGCCCGATCTTTGTAAAATTGATGTAGGGAAATTTTAGATTCGTACTTCTTCATATTTTTAATTTCTTGGGAAACCCAGAGCCTTTCTAATAACCACCAGAGGAGGGTGAGAACGGCAGCAAGCAAGAAGAGGTCTTTTAAGTCTAATAAAAAATTCATGCCAACAATCATGATGATAAAAGTCAGCGGCAAAAAGATTCTGTGAAAATTTATTATTTTCTTTTTTAAAGCTGCTTCTTTTTCCGGGGTTTCGATAAGATATGGTTTTGAAAATGGTCCGCGTGCCCCCAAAAATAACGATTTTCCATCAGCGGTTTTTAGAAAATAAGAAGAAGCAATATAGCTAAAATATCCCATTTGTAGCCTCCTTTTTATTTACCTACGCTTGTAGGCACATAAGAATTATACCACAGGGGTGCAATAAGTTGGGAAAATCTTCTTGTTTTATAGCGGGCTTAGTCTATAATATCAGCAAATATGGAGACGATAAAATTTTCACCCTTATTTTGGCCGGTGAGGCTAAAAAAAGATACTATTTACATTCTTGATGAAACACTTCTGCCACATAGGGTTAGGTATATAAAGGCCAGAAGCTATCCGGCTGCCTGCCGGGCGATTAAAGAAATGAAAACCCGGGCTATCGGCCAGGTGCTTTTGGTTTTATACACTTTTCTTTTAGCCCTAAAGAATAATAAAGGAAGGATTGATTTAGCCTTTTTGAGAAAAATTAGCCAAGCCTTAAATGCTACCCGGCCGACTCTTTCCTTTAAATTTTTAACGGATTTAGTTTTAAACTGGGCAGAAAATAATGCTTCAGTCGATAAGTATATATTGGGTTTTTTAGAAAAGTTAAGAACCGCCCGGGTCAGGCAGGCAGAAGAAGTAAGTAAATTGCTTAAAGACGGCGACACCATCCTTACCCATTGCAATATCAGCGGCCTTATGCCTTTGATGGGAGAGTTTAGCCGCCGGCAAAATAAAAGCTTAAGTTTTTTTGTTACGGAAACCCGGCCGTATCTACAGGGTTCCAGGCTTACCGCTTGGGAGTTGATTAGAGCAGGGTTTAAAGTTACAATTATTACTGACAATATGGCGGCGCAAGTGATGCAGGAGAGAAAAATTAACAAAGTCATCGTGGGCGCGGATAATTTAGCCCGGAACGGAGACATTGCCAATAAAATCGGCACTTACGGTCTTGCGGTTTTGGCTCAACATTTTAAAATTCCTTTTTATGTCGTCTGCCCGCCAACTTCTCAAGCTAAAAGCGGTAAAGATATTAAAATAGAGGTCAGGCCGGATAAAGAGATGTTTGAGATGGAGGGGGTAAGGCTCGCGCCTCTAAAGGCTAAAGGGTATTATCCGGCATTCGATATTACGCCTAATAAATTGATTACTAAACATATATATTTAAAGTTAAAATGATTTTAAATAAAGAAAAGCGTTTAAAAGAAGAAATAATCGTTATCGGTAAAAAGCTTTACGCGGCTCGTTTAGTGGCGGCAACCTCTGGTAATTTAAGCGCCAAACTCGACCAAAACAACATTCTTATTACTGTCACCGGTTCATCTTTAGGCAGTTTAAAATCAGAAGATGTCATTAGGGTTAATCTCAAAGATAAAGACATTAAAGACATCCGTTTAACCACAGAATTTCCTCTGCACCGGCTTATTCATGAAACTTTGCCGGTAAAAACCGTGATTCACTGCCATCCGCCTCTAGTTAATGGTTATTTTTCAGTGTATTCTTCACTGAAAAATCTTACTTTTGAGTCCAAGCTTTATTTAGGCGATGTACCGGTAGTAAAACAAGAGACGCCCAGTATTACTCAACCGCAGTTAGTAGTGGAAGCTTTAAAAGCAAATAATTTAGTAGTGATTAAAAATCACGGCGTGGTTAGTGTAGGAGAAGATTTCAGAGGCTGCTTTAATTTAATTGAGACTTTGGAAGAAGCTATAAAAGTTGCCGCTGTTGCCAGGCTGTTTGATAAAACTATTTTAGATGATTTGGGCAAAACGCTGCAGGAAGATTTAGCCAGGAAAAGTGAGGCCTATACAATGTTTTCTCAAGAACATATTCAGGCTATCGTGGATTTAGTCAATCAGGACGATTTGATAGCGCAAAAAGGCAGGGAAATGGATTTAACAGTAGAATTGGCGATAAAGCGCGACGATAGCGGCCAAGCCTATAAGTTTACTTTTGAAAAAGGAAAAATTGTAAAATTAGAGCCCGGAGCAGATGCCTCTTATGTAATTTCTGCTCCGGCTGATATTTGGGAGCTGGTATTTTTAGGAAAGTTAAATTCATTTGTCGCAGTTACCCAGGGTAAAATGAAATTAAAAGGCCAATTCGGCCAGTTAGCCAAGTGGTATGTCCCTTTTAACCGACTCTTTGAGTTGTTTAAAGAGGTAAGATTTAGGTAGATTATGTAGGGGCCGGGCCTGCCCGGCCCGAATAAATATTAATATGCCCAAGCAAAAAATAATTAACCCTTCTAATGCCCAAGTTCTGGCAGAAGTTAATTTAGCTTCTCGTGCAGATATTGAGCGGGCAATAAGTTCAGCCCGTTCCGCCTTTGATAGCGGCCCTTGGCCTAAACTTTCTTTGGCAGAGCGCAAAAAAATTCTTTTAAAAATAGCCCAGGGCTTGAAAGATAATGCTGAAAACCTAGCCAAGTTAGAGTCAGCAAATACCGGAAAACCCATAAAAGAAACTACTTTTATGGATATCCCTTCCAGTGCCCAAACTTTTGAATATTTTGCCAATAATTTAGAAAAGTTTCTGGAGGCAAAAAGCGTCGATATTACCAACCAAGTTTCTCAAGCCGCAAGCCAGCTTATTTTCGAACCCTGGGGCGTAAGTGTTTTGATCATTCCCTGGAATTACCCGCTTTTAATCGCTTCCTGGAAAGTAGCCCAAAGTTTAGCTGCGGGGAATGCGGTTATTTTAAAACCTTCCAGCCTTACTCCTTTGACGGCTTTAGAAATAGAAAAAATTATCCGCAAGGCCGGAATTCCCCAAGGCGCATTTAACGTTATTTGTGGCCGGGGAGAAGAAGTGGGAAAACAGCTTTGTTCCGACCTGCGCGTGGATATGATTTCTTTCACCGGTTCAAACAGCGCCGGCAAAAATATTTTAGAGTATACGGCAAAGAATGTGAAAAAATTAATTATGGAGCTGGGCGGAAAGTCAGCTAGTATCGTTTTAGCCGACGCGGATTTGGAAGCAGCAGTAAATGGCTCTTTGTGTTCTATTTTTTTAAACCAGGGCCAGATGTGCACGGCCATGTCCAGGATATTTGTTGAGGAAAGTGTTTATGATAAATTTATAGATAGTTTCATCGCCAAAGCCAGGCGCATTAAATTAGGGGAGGCTTTGGATTTCCAAACCCAGATGGGGCCTTTGATTTCCCAAGAACAACGGCAAAGGGTGATGGATTTTATGCAGATAGCCAAGAAACAAGGGGCAAAAATCCTTTGCGGAGGAAAAATTCCGGATAACCCCGATTTAGCAAAAGGATTTTTCTTTGAGCCGACTATAGTTTGCGGGGTAAATCCAGAGGCGACAATTTTTAAGGAAGAGATTTTTGGGCCGGTAGTTTGCCTTAATAAGTTTTCCTCGCTCGATGAGGCAATTTCATTAGCTAATAGTTCGGATTTTGCTTTGGCCGCCTGCCTTTGGACTAAAGACGACAAAAGAGCCGAAAGCTTGGCCAAAAGAATCAACGCCGGGACAATCTGGGTGAATACCTACGGGATGTTTTATAACGAGCTTCCTTATGGGGGGTTTAAGCAAAGCGGTTTCGGCAAAGAGCTGGGCAAAGCCGGCTTTAGGGAATACTGCCGCCTGAAAAATATTATTAGCGATAAAAGCAAAGATTCCAAACCTTTGGTAAATTATTGGTACGGCTTCTAAAATGGAGGTATAAGATGGATTGGGGAATGAAAAATCGTTTAAGCCAATTGATACCTAATGGCCGTTGTTTCTTTTTGCCTATAGACCACGGATATTTTCAAGGCCCTACGCGATGCCTTGAAAAGCCGGGAGAAACCATTAAACCGTTGCTCCCTTACTGCGATGCTTTGTTTGTCACTAGAGGAGTGCTGCGTTCGGCAGTTGACCCGGCTAATACTAAGCCGATTATCCTGCGGGTTTCAGGAGGAACCAGTATGGTTGGCAAGGATTTGGCTAACGAAGTAATAACTACTTCCATAGAGGAAATCATCCGCCTCAATGCTGCGGCAGTGGGGGTTTCGGTTTTTATCGGCAGTGACTACGAGAAACAAACCCTGGCTAATCTTTCACAGCTGGTTAATCAATGCGAAAATTACGGTATCCCGGTAATGGCAGTAACTGCCGTAGGAAAAGAGTTGGAAAAACGCGATGCCCGCTATCTGGGTTTGTGCTGCCGCATTGCTGCGGAGCTGGGCGCAAGAATAGTTAAAACCTATTGGTGCAAGGATTTTGATAAAGTGGTGAAAGGGTGCCCCGTGCCGGTAGTGATGGCTGGCGGGCCGAAGTGCGAGACCGAACACGAAGTATTTGAGTTTGTTTATGATGGCATGCAAAAAGGTTCAATCGGCATAAATTTAGGTAGAAATGTTTGGCAGAACCCGCATCCGGTTGCCGTAGCCAAAGCCCTGCAGGCGATTGTGCATCATAAAGCTACGGTCAAAGAGGCCGACGCAATATTCAAAGAAACTAAAACAAAATAAAATTCAAAAATAAAAATTTGGGCGCGCAAAAATGAGCGATGCGAGCACCCAAATTTTTGATTTTTGAATTTAGTTATCGCAAGCTATGAAAGTGGCGATGTATTACAATAATAGCGATGTGCGTATAGAAGAAATGCCCAAGCCGGCTATCAAAGCCGGAGAGCTGCTTATGGAGATGAA
>CAZNWL010000027.1:0-9745 GCA_964577045.1 uncultured Planctomycetia bacterium
CAGTATCATAAAGTAAAAGAGGAGACCTTTCAGATTCTTTACGGAGATGTTTTGCTGAATCTTGACGGAGTAGAGCATGAATGTAAAACCGGAGATGTGGTCACCATCGAAAAAAATAAGAAACATCAGTTCAGCACCCGTTCGGGCACGGTTATCGAAGAAATTTCTTCCACGCACTATCTGGATGATTCCTACTATACCGACGAGAAGATTTTAGAAAATAAAAACCGTAAAACTTTAATAACCTATTGGTTGGATTAAGAATGAAGATAAGCCAGGCAATTGAATTTTTAGATAAGCACATCGCTAATCCTTCGCAAGGACTGCCAGAAGAAATTTTTCTTTTTATCAGCCGTAATGTTCTTTTAGTAAATGTTGACCTGCTCATTCAAGATGAAAAAAAGCGCACCCTTTTAGCCTGGAGGGATGATAAGTTTGTGGGCAAGGGTTGGCACCTTCCTGGCGGGATTGTGCGTTTTAAAGAAAATTTAGCCAAGCGGATTTTAAAAGTTGCGGAAACAGAAATCGGCACAGCGCTTAAGTTTGACCCGGTCCCACTGGCTATGAATGAGATGATAGGTAGCAATAATAGCCGGGGCCATTTTATCTCTATATTGTACAAATGTTTCCTTTCCAGCGAATTTATACCCCAGAATAGAGGTTTGTTAGAGACCGACAATGGTTATCTTTGCTGGCATGATTCTGTGCCGGATAATCTGGTAAAAGTGCATCAACTTTATAAAAAATATATACTCGGAGGCAGGTAGGGTAAGGTAGGACTAGCTTAGATATGGATTGTGAATATGATAATTTAACTGAAATTGAGTCAGCAAAACGCAGACTGCTTAAACGCAATAAGCCGCGTGTCTATGAGAAAGTGATGAATTACGCTGTCAAAATTAAGCGCGGCGAAAGCATCGCCATTATTCAATTTCAATATGATTACCGCTGTAACTTTCGCTGCCAGCATTGCTGTACTAGTAAAATGGAAAAGAAAGCGCGCCACTTTTTAATAGAAGACGTTAAAGAACTTTCTCGCCAGGCCGATGAGCTGGGCTTGGCGCATTTTACTATTACCGGCGGAGAACCTTTATTATTTCCTGATTTGGAAGAATTAGTCAAGGCGCTTGATCCGGAAAAGTTTTATATTGCTATGGATTCTAACTGCTGGCTGTTAGATAAAAAGAAGGCTAAATATTTAAAAAGCATCGGCATAGAAAAAGTGCATTTAAGCTTAGACAGCGTATCCGCGGCTGAACATGATGCTTTCCGCCGCCGCCCAGGGTCGCATAAACGGGTGTTAGAAGCTATTGAAGCATCTAAAGAAGCCGGCCTTTCCGTGCTTTTAAATACGGTCGTTACCAAAGAGCGCGCTTATGCTCAGGAATTTATTGATTTTTTGGAATTTACCAAGAAACTGGGTGTAGGAACGGTGATGATGCTGGCTAAACCTGTAGGAGAATGGGAAGGCCGTTCCGACGTTATACTTAACGCAGAAGACTTGGCGTATGTGCGGAGGTTAGAAAAACGCTATCATGCTTTTACACATTTAGCTCCGGCTTATGGCCTAGATTTGGGCTGTATTGCAGTAAAAAGGATGGTATCAATTACCCGCTATGGCGATGTGATGCCTTGTCCTTGGATTCATATTTCCCTGGGTAATTTTTTCCAAGAACCGCTTAAAGTTATTCTGGAACGGGGAATGAAAATTAGGTTTTTCGGAACGCGCATGGAAACATGTTTAGGCAGTGTGGACGGAGAATTTTTACGCAATTATGCCAGTAAACATAGCGGGAAGACTTTCCCTGTTCCCTACCAAGAAGTTTTTAAAAAAAATGATTTTCTTAAATGAACCAACAGGTTTTTTGCTTTATAGGGCAAAACTATGCAGATAAGACAGGTTATTCTTACCGGCGCCACTGGTCCTATAGGTATCGCGTTGACAAAATATCTTATTGCAAAAGGCATATCTTTAACAGTATTGACACGCCCAGGTTCTAAACGCAACATTGATATACCTGTTTCCGAAAGAGTCCGTATCTTTAACTGTGATTCGGTTGATTTCACATCGCTTTCCGCAAAGCTTGAGAGACGCTATGATGCCTTTTTTCATTTAGGATGGGATACGGCATCACGCGAAGTGGTAAATGACTCTTTTCTCCAAGCGCGCAACATCATTTACACTTTGGAGGCAGTAAAGCTTGCGCATAGTGCAGGCTGCAAAGTATTTGTAGGAACCGGCTCTCAGGCTGAATACGGCAGAACGAAGGGTAGGCTTAAGCCAGATACACCGGCTAACCCAGAGACGAGCTATGGCATTGCTAAATATGCTGCGGGCAGACTCAGCTTAAAACTTTGCGAGAGTTTAAGGATGCGGCATTGCTGGGCGAGAATCCTAAGTGTCTATGGGCCGCACGACCGGGAGACGACCGCTATTATGTATTGTATTTCTTCCTTATTGAAAGGCGAGAAGCCTTCTTTGACCAAAGGTGAGCAGGTTTGGGATTATCTTTACAGCGCAGATTGTGCCCGCGCGCTCTATCTGATTGCGAAAAAAGGAAAACACGGTGCAGTATATGTAGTTGGTTCAGGGAAGGGGCGGCCCCTACGGGAATATTTTGAATGCACCCGAGATGCGATTAATCCTAAGCTTATGCTGGGTATTGGCGAAAAATCATATTCTGATAAACAGCTTATGCACTTGTCTGCCGACATCAGCAGTTTAACCAGGGATACAGGTTTTAAACCCGGATATTCCTTTGCCAGAGGGCTTAAGGAAACTATTGCCTGGGCTAAGACTAGATCCTGCGAGCGGGAGGCCAAATGATAGAGCTTACGGTTTTGGTTAATTGTTTTAATGAGAAAAACACTATTTTGGAAGCAATTAAAGAAGCTAAGGCTTTAGATATTGATAAAGAAATAATCGTGATTGATAACTGTTCCACTGACGGCAGCCGGGAGTTAATAGAGAATTTAAAGGACAACAGTTTAAGGATGGTATTACAGCCGAAAAATTATGGAGCGGGAATGTCAGCTAAGTTAGGAATTGAAATGGCTAGCGGCGAATATATGTATTCTCCGAATGCAGATTTAGAGTATAGAATGAGTGATGTTTATACAATGCTTAAAAAAGTTAAAGAGGAAAATTTAGATGCCGTATTTGGATCGCGCCTCTTAGAAAAAAATATGTCTAAACTTCGTATTATCCAAGAAAGACCATATGCTTTAGCCACAATTGTGGCTACTTATCTTATCAATCTATGGTACAAAAGAAATTTTACCGATGTCCTGGGCACCAAGCTAATTAAGACCAGTATTTTAAAAGAATTAGGCGTAGAACCTAATAATCAGGCTTTTGAGTTTGAGTTAGTAAGCAGGATATGCAAGGCAGCCTACCGCATCGCAGAAGTCCCTATCTACTATAAACCGAGGTCGTTAAAAGAAGGTAAAACTATCAGGCCCTGGGATATGTTTCCGGCGCTTATGGCCATGCTTAAAGTAAAGTTATTTAAATGAAAGTTAATTATGGTTAAGCAATTCTGGAAAGGTAAAAATGTTCTGATAACCGGCTACGAAGGGTTTCTTGGTTCGCATCTTACCAAGACTCTGCTTGACTGCGGCGCAAAAATAATTGGTTTGGATATTTTGACTAAAAGGAAAAATACGATTCTTTCCGCAAAAGATTTATCCGCAATTAAAATAATCAAAGGAGATGTGGCAAATTTTAGCTTGTTAAAAAGAACCGTTAAAGAAAATAAAATTGCCTTTGTTTTTCATCTGGCTGCCAGCTCGCTGGTCAGCGATTGTTTAGATAACCCCTTAAGGGGTTTTTCTACTAACATTAAAGGGACTTGGAATATATTGGAAGCTTGCCGGGGCGTTAAAACTGTTGAGGCGGTAGTTATTGCTTCCAGCGATAAAGCTTATGGCTGCCACAAAAAACTTCCCTATAAGGAAACTGCTGCTTTGGCCGGCATACATCCTTACGATGTTTCTAAATCCTGTGCCGACCTGATTGCCTACACTTATTACCATACCTATAACTTGCCGGTATCAGTAACCCGTTGCGGAAATATTTTCGGCCCGGGAGATTTCAATTTTTCAAGGTTGATTCCCGATTTGATGCGTTCGATAGTTAAAAATAAAACTTTCTTAATCCGCAGCGATGGAAAATTTACCCGCGACTATGTTTATGTCGACGATATCGTAAATGGCTATCTTGTTTTAGCTGAAAAATTTAAAAGGCTGAACTTAGCAGGGCAAGCTTTCAATTACAGCGACGAAAACCCGCTTTCAGTCTTAGAGATAGTAAAGCTGATTTATAAAGTATCCGGCAGAAAACCGCGCTATAAAATTCTCGATCAGGCTAAATATGAGATTAAGCATCAATATCTTTCCTCGAAAAAAGCTTATCGAATTCTTGGATGGAAACCTAAGACAAAACTCAAAGAAGGTTTAAAGAAGACCTTTGAATGGTATAAGGATTATTTAAGCAGATGAAAATTATTTTTTTAGGCACAAATGGCTGGTATGATACCGAAACCGGCAATACCCTTTCCATACTTATTGAAACGAAGAAGGAGTATATAATTCTCGATGCCGGAGGAGGATTCCATAAAATCGGCCGCTATATAAAAGGCAACAAGCCCATCTATATTTTTTTAAGCCATATGCATCTTGACCATATTATTGGCCTGCATACCTTTGTTAGGTTTAAGTTTCCTCAAGGCGTAGATTTATATTGCCCGGCCGTCACAAAAAAGTTTTTAACCCGCATAGTTAACCGGCCTTACAGCGTGCCATTCAAGCGTTTAAAAACAAAAGTAAAATTACACGAGTTGCGCGCAGCTAAATTGCCGCCCATACTTAAAGAGATTAAGAGGTTGAGGCATCCAGTCAAGTGTCTGGGGTTTAGGTTTATTCTGGAGAATAAAATAATTTCCTATTGCCCGGATACCGGCCTTTGCAGTAATTTATTGAAACTGGCCAAGGGCGCGGATATTTTGATTACTGAATGTTCGGCCAAGCCCGGCAAAAAAGATAAAAAATGGCCGCATTTAGACGCTGAAGAAGCAGCCAGAGTAGCTAAGCAAGCAGGAACAAGAAAATTAATCTTAGTTCACTTCAACCCCCACCTTTATCCGAGCTTTAAAGAACGTAAAAAAGCCCTTAAGGCGGCAAAGAAAATATTTAAAAATAGTTTAGTGGGTTACGATAATCAGATAATTAACTTATAAAAATACGATGAGCAATAAAGAAAAGAAGCTTAGAGCGCAGATTTTTAAAAAAGTAGCGCAAACTTATGCCTTAAATAAAAAAAATGCCCGTTTTATCCCGGGAAAGACCAGCGTAAACTATGCCGGCCGGATTTATGACCAGAAAGAGTTGATTAATTTAGTTAGCGCCGCTTTAGATTTTTGGCTGACTCAAGGGCCTTATACCGATAAATTTGAAAAGAAACTGGCAAAATTTTTAGGAGTTAAGCGTTGTCTTTTAACCAATTCCGGCTCTTCCGCTAATCTTTTAGCTATTTCGGCTTTAACTTCCCCGTTATTAAAGAAGAGGCGGCTTATGCCGGGCGATGAGGTTATTACTACTGCCTGCGGTTTTCCCACTACTCTCAACCCGATATTACAAAACAATTTAGTCCCGGTTTTTATTGACATAGAATTGGGCAGTTACAATATTGATGCCGATAAAATAGAGAGGGCAATTACCAAGAAGACCAAAGCTATTTTTGTTGCTCACACCTTGGGTAATCCGGCTAATCTAGAAAAGATTTTAAAGATTGTCAAAAAATATAAGCTTTGGTTTATCGAAGATAACTGCGATGCTCTGGGTTCAAAATATAGGGGAAGGTTTACCGGTTCATTCGGCGATATTTCCACCTGCAGTTTCTACCCGGCCCACCACATCACCATGGGGGAGGGCGGGGCAGTTTTGACTAATGACCCGTTATTATACAAGGTAATGATTTCCTTAAGAGATTGGGGCAGGGATTGTTTTTGCCAACCGGGCCAGGATAATAGCTGCGGCCGCCGCTTTTCGCAAAAACATGGCAAATTACCTTTTGGCTATGACCATAAATATATTTATTCGCATATCGGATATAATTTAAAAGCTACTGACCTGCAGGCGGCAATAGGTTTAGCCCAGCTGGATAAGCTCAATAAATTTATAAATATCCGAAGAAAAAATTTTGCCGTGATTTTGCGGCATTTGGAAAAATACAATAAATACTTAATTCTGCCCAAGATTGCTAAAGGTGTTTTTCCCAGTTGGTTTGGTTTCCCGCTTTTAGTCAGGCCAGATGCGCCTTTCAGCCGTAATGATATCGTGGCTTACTTGGAAAAACATAAGATTGCTACCCGCATGCTTTTTGGAGGTAATTTAACTAAACAGCCGGCTTATCAGGGGATTAAAAGCCGCCTATCCGGCGATTTAAAAAATACCGATTTAACGATGAATAATTTATTCTGGATTGGAGTTTACCCCGGAATTACCGCTGAAAAATTAAACTATATCCTTAAAGTATTTACCGGATTTTTTAAATAGCAATGCATCCCGAAAGACATATTGCCCTGTCTTCCCGCAAAATTTATCCCTTTTATTTTATCAGCGACCTTCTCTTTCTATCTTTAAGTTTTTGGCTACCTTATGTGTTTAACTATGGCTTGGCGCAGGAATTCTTAAAACAAGAAACGAATCTTCCTTATTTACAGGAACATTGTCTTATTTATACTCTTTGGGCGATGATTTTACTTTTAGCTTTAAACCGGGGAAATTTCTATACTACTGACCGTTCTTTAAGCATACCCAAAGAGATTTTCCGGGTTTGTTTGGTAGTTTTTCATACAAGTATTTTAATAGCCGGGGTGATATTCTTTTCCGGCTATAAATTCTTTTCTCCCGTCTTACTTTTAGAAAACATTTTTCTTCTTTGCATCTTTTTAGCCGGCTGGCGTGCAGTCAAACGCGCAATTTTACGTAAGCTTATAGCCCAGGGTTTTAACAATATCAATGTTTTAATCATCGGCGCCGGTAAAGTGGGCAAAAGCATTATTAATGAAATTCGCAGAAACCCTCATTGGGGGTTTAACCCCATAGGCTTTTTGGATGATAAAAAAACCGAAAAAGAGGAAGGTTTGCCCATATTAGGAACCTTGAATAATTTCCTGGCTGTAGCCAAGAAATATTTTGTGGATGAAGTAATCATCTCTATCCCTTCGGAAAGGGTGGTTCTTTCTGAAATCATCAGGCAGTCCCAAAAAATTAATCTGGGGCTACGGATTATCCCTGACAGTTTTGAAGAGCGGATTCCCCATATAGAGATGACGTATCTAGGGTTGATACCTCTTTTGACCTACAAGGAGCGCCGGCACCATCCAGCCGAATTTGCCTTGAAGCGCTTATTTGATGTAGTTGCGTCTGTCGTTTTATTAATTTTACTGTTCACCCCTTTTTTAATAATCGGCTTGTTGATAAAATTAGACTCTCCGGGCCCGGTTTTCTATATCCGTAAACGTTCGGGGTTTAAGGGCAAAGTATTTAATTTTTATAAGTTTCGCTCTATGGTGGCCGGTTCGGATGAATTAAAGGCAGCCCTTTTGGATAAGAATGAATCGCAGGGAAACATTATTTTTAAAATGAAAAAAGACCCGCGGGTGACCAGGATGGGAAGGTTTTTGCGCCGTTTCAGTTTAGATGAACTACCCCAAATTTTCAATGTGCTCAAAGGCGATATGAGTTTAGTCGGCCCACGGCCTTTCCCGGTGGAAGAAAGCGAGAAGTTCCAATACCAGCACATGGAACGGCTTACCGTAAGGCCGGGCATAACCGGTTTAGCGCAGATTAAAGGCAGGTCAGACCTTTCGGTTTACCGCTGGGTTAAATGGGACATCTGGTATGTAAACAACTGGTCGTTCTGGCTGGACCTTCTGATTCTCTGGTGGACTCCTTCGGTAGTTTTAAAAGGCAAAGGCGCCTATTAAGCACGAATCCGGCACAGTTATAATCGGAGCATATAAGGAGGATAATTTTGGGTAAAAAAGAAAAAATAGTAAGTATTATAGACAAAGCAGCGGTTTTCTTTTTTGCGGTTCTGATTTTTTTTCTTCCTATTTCCAATGCGGCTATTGAGTCTTGTTTCGGGTTAATCTATTTGTGTTTTATCGCCAGATGCATTTTTGAGCGGCCGGCCTTAAACCAGATAAAAGCTTTTTTTAAAGACAGAGTGAATCTTGCGCTTTTAGTTTTTTACATTTGCATAGGCTTATCGATGTTTGTCAGCGGGCCGCTGCTTAAAAAAAGTTTTCATGCTTGGTTTTTTAAATGGGGCGAAGGGGCCCTTTTATTTTATTTTGCCCGCCTTTTTATAAAAAAACGGCATTTGAAACTTTTGTTAGCGGTATTTCTGGCTTCTAGTTTTATAGTCTCTGTGGACGGCCTGTATCAAAAAGCCACCGGCTACGATTTTATCCGTAATTTCAAGTTGTTTGAGGTAAATTCCCACGCCCCTCGGGCAACCTTTGCCCATTGCAATGACTTTGCCGCTTATTTAGTGGTAGCCTTTTTTATCTTGCTGGGTGCGGTAATCAATTACAAGAAACTTAACCAGCGTTTGATTTTATCAGCTTTATTTATTTTTATATCAGTCAACACGCTTTTTACTTATTCTAGAGGTGCTGTTTTCTCTCTGGTGGGATCCGGCATGTTTTTGATAAATTCTTTTATCGCCAAAAAAACAAAACTAATTATTATTGGCGTTATTTTGCTGTTTGTTCTGATTGCTTTCAGCATGCCGTTTTCCCGCCAACGCCTGGCTTATACTTTCAGCGGAGCAGGCGATGCTAACCGTTTCAATATGTGGCGGGTAGCGCTTTTGATGTATGATGAATCGCCTTTTTTTGGTAAGGGTCTCGGGTTGTTTATGGACAATAATAACAATAAGAGGTATTTCGAAAATATGGGCGGTATAACCTTCGAGAATACCCAATATGCCCACAATTGTTATTTACAGATATTGGCTGAAACGGGGGTATTAGGTTTGTTATCTTTCTTATGGTTTTTGGGCGAACTCTTGATGCGCGGATATAAAAGAATAGCAACCAATAAGGAACCTTTATTTATAGGGATATTTTGCGCCTTTCTGGCATTTTTGATACATTCTTTTTTCGATACCCAGCTTTATTCGCTTAAATTAGCAATTTTATTCTGGATTCTGGCCGCTTTTCTTTCGGTCTATATTAGCAGAGATTCGCTAGCTGATAATTCTTCAGCTCCTTAAGGATTAATAGTGATGCTTTTTAAGACTAAACAAAAGAAAGTATTTGTTATCGGTCTGGATTGCGCCTCCCCTCAGCTCGTTTTAGAGAATTTGAAAGACAGCCTTCCTAATTTAAAGTCGCTTATTAATAAAGGTAAAGCTTCTAGGATGCGTTCTGTTCATCCGCCGATAACTATCCCGGCCTGGATGAGTATGTGTTCAGGCAAAAACGCAGGCCAATTAGGTTCCTATGGTTTTAGGTCGAGAAAAGGCAGTTCTTATACTGAATTTGAGCTGGCTACTTCTAGAGAGTTTTCTGGAACAAGAAAGATATGGGATATCTTGGGCGAAAAAGGCAAAAAGAGCGTTCTTATAGGAGTACCGCCGACTTATCCGGTTTATCCGGTAAACGGCCTTATGGTATCGGATTTTCTTTGCCCTGATTCTACACACGAATTCACTTACCCGGGAAGTTTAAAA
>CAZNWL010000028.1:0-9571 GCA_964577045.1 uncultured Planctomycetia bacterium
TAATAATGAGTACCTTTATGATTAATTTTTTCATACTTTGAATTAAGAGCTAGCTAATTGTCAATATACTCTAAAAGATGAAAAAATCAAGCCTATAAACTATCATTTGAAAACATAGCGAATCTAGTCTAAAATAACCTCATTATTATGGAAGATATAAAAAACTATAGTTTAAAAGAACTAAAGGATTTATTGCAGAAAGCGGGATTCGCCGGATTTTGCGCCGAGCAGGTGTTTGGCTGGGTTTATCAGAAAAGAGTCGAAGATTTTAAATTGATGACTAACCTTTCTCAAAGCCTACGCAGATATTTAGACAAAGAGTTTTACTTGTCGCGCTTAAAAATCCTTAAAAAAGAAGTTTCTGCTGACGGCACACAGAAGTTTTTATTTGAGTTGAGCGATAAAAACACAATTGAAGCGGTGTTTATTCCGGAAAAAGAAAGAAGCACGCTTTGTTTATCTACCCAGGTAGGTTGTAAGTACAAATGCAGCTTCTGCCAGAGCGGTAAATCCGGTTTTAAACGGAATTTAGCGCCCGCAGAAATAATTAATCAATACATAGCTGTAGGGAACAGGCAGGCCTGTTCCTTGCCGATAACAGCCAGTAAAATTACCAACATCGTTTTTATGGGCATCGGCGAACCTTTAGATAATTTCGATAATGTGGTTAAAAGTATAAATATATTTGCCGAGCCAAAGGGGATAGCTTTTAGCCGGCGAAGAATTTCTCTCTCCACCTGCGGCCTGGTCCCGGAAATTAAAAAATTAGCGGATTTGAAACTGGGCATTAAATTATCCATATCTTTGCACAGCGCCGATGATAGCGAACGTAGTAAACTTATGCCGATAAATAAAATTTATCCTTTAAAAGAGTTAATCAAAGCCGCAAAATTTTTCAACCAGAAAGAAAAATACCCAATAACCTTTGAATATGCTTTAATCCGAGGGTATAATACTAAAAAAGAGGATGTGCACAAGCTGGCCAGGCTGCTTAAGGGTTTAGAATGTAAACTTAACCTGATACCGCTTAACTGCCCATCCGGACAGTTTAAGGAACCTTTGGCTGAAGAAACAGAAAGTTTTAAGCAGGAACTTAAAAAAACAGGCTTATTTTTTACTTTGCGCAAATCGCGCGGCCAGGACATTCAGGCTGCCTGCGGCCAGTTACGGGCGAATTGTGGAGTTTGAGATGAACCAGTATTTACGTAAACATCTTATACTGATTACGATAATAATTCTTTTTATCGTTTCATCGATGTTTCTCGCTAATTTTTTCACCATTGACAAAGCCAGCATAGATAATTTTTTTAAAGGTTTCCCCTATATATTGGCGGTTTTTTTGTTTGTCTTGCTTTACGTAGCGGCGAATTTTTTTGTTTTCTGGGATTTAAAAGACCTTCTGAAACCTGTAGGGGCAGTTTTCTTCGGAGCTTATATCAGCACGTTGCTTATCTACATTGCCGAAATCATCAATGCCTATATTTTCTTTACTTTAAGCCGCCGCCTGGGAATGGAATTCGCCCAGCGTTATTTAACAGGAAGGTTTAAAAGATTTTATGAAAATGTCGGAGACATGCACGTCGGTACAATTTCGCTGTTAAGGCTTTTGATTTTAATTCCTTACCGGATACTAGACTTAAGTTTTGGCTTAAGCCCAGTACCGTTGAGAAGATATATGCTGGCAGTGTTGATTGCCTCTTTGCCGCGCATCTTCTGGATACAGTTTATTATGGCCTCCATCGGCGGTCTTTCTATAGAAAAAATGATGCTCTACTTTCAGCAAAATATGATTTTTACGCTTTTTATCTTTTTCTACTTTATTTCCAGCGTAATCATCGCTTTAGTCTTAGGTAGAAAACTTTTACGTTCATGAAAGACATTATCTATAAATTACCGCAGGAGTTTTTACAGAAGCTGAAAGCCATCTATCCGGCTTTTTATCCACAGGTAGCGAATAGTTTTCTGAATAAAAAAGCCACCTGTTTCCGGATAAACTATGCTAAGGGTGATTTACCCGGTTTGCGCCATAACCTCATCCAGCAGAGAATCAAAGCCAAAGAGCTCCAATTCCCCCCCGGTGCTTTTATCCTCAGGTCTCCTTTAAGAAACCTGCAGGATGCGGATATCTACCAAAAGGGCGAAGTTTATGTCCAGAACCTCTCCAGCATGATTCCGGTAATAATTCTTGGGCCGCAGAATAACGAGAAAATACTGGATTTGTGCGCGGCGCCCGGAGCAAAAACCACGCAAATCCTTTCTTTGGCGCCACAGGCAGAAGTTGTTGCAGTGGAAAAAATCCGTACCCGCTATTACAAGCTTTTGGCTAATTTAAAAACTCAAGGAACCGCGGAAAAAGTAAAAGCCTTGGTGCTGGACGCGATCTGGGTGAGGAAGATGTTTCCGGAAAAGTTTGACAGAATTTTAGCAGATGTACCTTGTTCAGCCGAAGGCCGCTTTTTCATTTCCAACCCCAAAAGCTTTAAATACTGGAAGCAGAGAAAGGTTAAAGAGATGGCTCATAAGCAGAAGAAACTTCTCTATTCCGCCTTTTTCGCTTTACGCCAGGGCGGGGAGATGGTTTATTCTACCTGCACCTTTTCGCCGGAAGAGAACGAAGAGATAATTGACTGGTTCATCGAAAAATTTAAAGATAAAATGGAACTTATGCCGATTAAAATACCCTTGCCTAATGTAATTGACGGTTTAACCCGTTTTCAGGATAAAAAATTTTCTCAAGCTTTACGTTTAACCAAGCGTATTATTCCTAATGAAAATATGGAGGGATTTTTTGTAGCTAAGTTGAGGAAAATTTCTTGTTGAAATTAAAAAACCCCGTTAGAAAAAATCTCTAACGGGGTTTTTATTTTTTTAATTAAAGAATGGATTTTAAGTCTTTGGAAGCACGAAAAGCAATTTTTTTCTTTGCCGGAATCTGAATAGTTTCGCCGGTCTTGGGATTCCTGCCTTGCCTGGCTTTAGTCTGTTTTACCCGGAAAGTGCCGAAACCAGAAATAGCCACGTCTTCCCTTTTCTTAAGGCTGTTTTTAATGGATTCCCAAATGGTGTCAACGATTTCCTGAGCCTGTTTCTTGGTAGCAGTCTGGGCTGCGATTGCTTCAACCAACTGCGCCTTGTTCATGGACACACCCCCTTTAGGTTAAAAAAGTTAATATTTTCAACTACTTTTATTATTGTATATCCCCCGGCTTTCTTGTCAAGGAAATTAAATATGAATTTTTCCTTGTAAAATAAGGCTAAATTAGGGCTTTGGGCAAAAAAAAGACCGCAAATACAGGCTTTTTTGGCTTAAAAAATCAGCAAAATTTCCATAGATTTTTGACTGGCGCGGTGGTATAATTTTACCCTGTCGTTTTAGGTTTAAATAAAAGGCATGAAGATTATGTTAGAGAATCAAAAGCAGGAGTTGCGCCAAAAACTATTAAAGCAACTCCTGTCTTTAACTAACGCAGAAATAAAAAGGAGGAGTAAAAATGTTATTGATAGATTATCGGCTTTACCTATATATAGAGAAGCAAGAAAAGTTATGGCTTATTACCCTCTAAAGGGTGAAGTAGATATTTTAGAGATGGTTAGGAAGGCAATTAAGACCAAGCGATTTTTCTTCCCGGTTACGGACAAAGAAGCCAAGGAGTTAAAAATTTACGAAGTCAAAGATTTAGAGGCAGATTTTGTCCGGGGCCCCTGGGGAGTTAGGGAACCAGACATTAGAAAGACTACAAAGTGCGATTCCGGCGACATAGATATGGTTATCGTTCCAGGCCTAAGTTTTGACTATCAGCATAATAGGCTTGGCCGCGGAGCCGGTTTTTACGACCGGTTTTTACAAGGATTAACCCCATCTATTAAAAAAGTCGGCATTGCCTTTGACCTGCAAATAGTAAAAAGCCTTCCCACCCATCTTTCCTTAGACCAGAAAGTCGATATCGTGGTCAGCGAAAGCGAAACTTTCTAAATTAAAAACCAGGTACAGATTTAACTTAGAGTTATTTTCTAATCTGTACCAATCACTGTCGGTTGGCTAAAGCCGGCGGATTAAAATAAAGGAGTCACAATGATAATACTTTACATCGTAATCAGCGGCATAACCGGTGCAATTTTAGGTTGGTGGCTAGGCGAAGTTTTTGAGAAAAATAAGCTTAAGAAATCAAAAAAAGATGCTGCAAAAATAGTCAAAGAAGCAAACCTGCGGGCCGAAGAAATATCCCGCAAAGCCGACCTGGATTCCAAAGAGCTGCTTTACAAGCTGCGGGTAGATTTTGAGAAGCAGAATTTAACTAAGAAAAACGAGTTGTTACAGCTGGAAAAGCGCCTTACCCAGCGCGAAGAGAATTTAGAGAAACGCTTAGATTTTATCGAAAATAAATCCAAGGAGTTAATTAAACAGGAAGCGAGCTTAAAACAATCCTTGGAAGATGCCGAGAAAAAGAGCCAGGCTTTAGGGGGGTTGATTGAGGAGGAGAAAGAGAAACTGAAAAGGATATCCTCTTTGACGCTTCAAGAAGCCCGCGAACTTTTGTTAAAGCGTTACGAAGAAGAGTTGCGCGGCGAAAAAGCCAAGATGATTCGCGAAATGGAAGAGACGGTTAAGGAAGAAGCCGACCAAAAAGCCAAGGAGATTATTTCTCAGGCTATTCAACGCTGCGCCGTAGAGCACACTACTGAAACTACGGTAAGCGTGGTGGCTTTGCCCAACGACGAGATTAAAGGAAGGATTATCGGCAGGGAGGGCCGCAATATCCGGATGTTTGAGATGGCTACGGGAGTGGATTTGATTATTGACGATACTCCTGAAGCAGTCAGCGTATCCGGATTTGACCCCATCCGCCGCGAAGTAGCCCGTTTAGCTTTAGAGAAGTTAGTCCAGGACGGACGTATTCACCCGGCCAGGATTGAGGAGATTGTTGAGAAAACGAAACAGGAGTTTGATAAACGCCTGATTGAAGAGGGTAAATCCGCAGCTTTTGAGGTGGGGATTCATAACCTGCATCCAGAGCTGATAAAATTGCTGGGTAAGCTCAAGTACCGCACCAGTTTCGGCCAGAATGCGCTGCAGCATTCCAAGGAAGTAGCGATTATTATGGGTATCTTAGCTTCTGAATTGGAGCTAGACCCCCGGATTGCCAAACGTGCAGGACTCCTGCATGATATCGGTAAAGCCATTGACCATCAGGTGGAAGGGACTCACGCTGAAATTGGGGCCGACCTTTTAAAGAAATACGGCGAACATGAATTAGTCATCAACGCAGCTGAGGCTCATCACGAAGATGCCGAGTTTAAATCAGTTTACTCGCTTTTAGCCTTAGTAGCTGATGCGATTTCGGCTTCGCGTCCGGGCGCCCGGCGGGAAACCTTGGAAACTTATATCAAACGCCTGCGCCAGATAGAAACCATTGCTAACTCCTTTGAAGGCGTGGATAAGAGCTTCGCCATTCAGGCAGGAAGAGAAATCCGGGTGATTGTACAGCCCAATAAGGTTAAAGACAATGAGATTGCCGCTTTGGCTCATGAGGTGAAGAAAAAACTCGAACAGGAGATGGATTATCCCGGCAACATCAAGATTACAGTAATCCGGGAAACCCGGGCAGTAGATTATGCTAAATAGGAAAACGATGAGAATACTATTTATCGGCGATATTGTCGGCCAGCCAGCCAGGGACTATTTAACCCAGCTTCTGCCGGATTTAAGGAAGAGTTTAAGTTTGGACTTAGTCATTGCTAACGGCGAGAATTCAGCCGGCGGCTCAAGCATTACCTCGGAGGTAGCTAAGAACCTCTTTAATTCCGGCATTGATGTAATTACCAGCGGCGACCATATCTTTAAGAAGAAAGAAGCCAAAGAAGTTTTAGAGACTATGGATGTTTTGCGGCCGCTTAATTATGGAGAGTTGTCTCCTGGCCGGGGTTTTCTCATCAAAGAGGTTAAGGGTTTTCCTGTAGCAGTGGTTAATCTTTTAGGAAGGGTTTTTATGCAGCCGGCAGATTGCCCGTTTAAGGCTATCAAAGCTGTATTAGAGACCATAAAGCAGAAGGCAAAGATAATCATCGTTGATGTGCATGCCGAAGCGACTTCGGAAAAATTAGCTTTGGGATATTTTCTTTCCGGAAAGGTAACTGCGGTTATCGGGACCCACACGCATATTCCTACTGCCGACGAGAGAATTATCGATAATTTCACCGCTTATCTCACCGATTGCGGGATGACCGGAAGCTTTGATTCGGTTTTAGGCCGCGAGAAAAGCCAGATTATCGAGCGCTTTATCACTAACTTTCCGGTACGTTTTGATTTAGCGCAAGCTGACCTGCGGATGCAAGGAGTTTTGATCGAAGCCGATCAAGAAACTGGAAAAGCCCTTTCTATAAAAAGGGTGGAATACAAAAAAGACGAGAGGTGAGACCTATGAATTTTGAGGGGAGAGAAAAAAGGCGTTTTATCAGGGCTAATTATCCCTGTAAAATAATTATTTATACTCCGGAAAAACAGGTAATCGTCACTCGCACGGAGAATATCGGCGCCGGAGGAGTACGGGTTCTCATCGAGAAGGAGTTAAAAGTTTCACTAGCAGTTGATTTGGAAATTTATTTTGCCGAGAGCCCAATCAAGTGCAAAGGCCGGATAGTCTGGATGTTGCCCAAAGAAAATCTAAAACTAGATGAGGCTAAAAAATATGATACCGGCATAGAATTCTACCGCATCGCTTCGGCTGACCGGAGCACAATCGCTAAACTTATCGACGAAATTGTTTCTAAGGAAAAATGATTTTAGAAAGAGTTAATTCTCCCCAGGATTTAAAGAAGCTTAAGTTTGAAGAGCTTAAGTTGTTGGGCCAGGAAATCCGGGATTTAATGGTCCGGGTAGTCTCTAAAGAAGGGGGGCATTTAGCTTCGTCTTTGGGGGCAGTGGAGTTATGCATCGGGCTACAATACTGTCTTGATACGCCCAGAGATTCTCTAATCTTTGACGTCGGCCATCAAGCTTATGCACATAAAATAATTACCGGCCGCCGCGAAAGTTTTTCTAGTTTAAGGCAATATCAGGGAATTAGCGGATTTCCCAATCATAAAGAGTCGGTTTACGATACTTACACTTCCGGCCATGCTTCTACGGCGATTTCCTGGGCTCAAGGGATTGCCGAAGCCAAAAGGCTTAAAGGCGATAAGAGTAAAACCGTAGCAGTGGTCGGCGATGGCTCGCTTACCGGCGGGATGTGTTTTGAAGCCTTGAATGCTTGCGGCCATGCGCAAAACGATGTCCTGATTGTGATTAATCACAATCAAATGAGCATTTCCCGTTCAGTGGGGGCTTTATCTGCTTACCTTACTAAAATTATTTCAGCGCCAATCTATAACCGGATAAAAAACGAGCTCGAAGTTTTCCTTCAACATTTTTCCTTAGCCAAGAAATTAGTCAAACCGGCGCGCAAATTCGAAGAAAGCCTGAAAGGCTTGGTGGTTCCGGGTATATTTTTTGAGGAGCTAGGCTTTCGTTATTTCGGGCCCATTGACGGGCATAATTTAGAAAGTTTAATTGCTACTTTAACCAATGTTTGTTCTCTTAACGGACCGCGCGTGCTGCATGTTATCACTAAGAAGGGCAAAGGTTACAGTTTTGCCGAAGAGAACCCTGAATATTTCCACGGCGCAGCCCGTTTTGATATCGCAACAGGTAAGCCGCAAAAAGCGAAATTAGAGAGTTTCAGCGAAGTTTTTTCAAAGAAGCTTATTGATTTAGCCTCTAGCGACGAAAAAATAGTAGCCATAACCGCGGCCATGCCAGAAGGCACGGGTTTACATCTTTTCAGCCAAAAATTTCCCCAGCGCTTTTTCGACGTGGGAATCGCCGAAGTGCATGCCGTAGGTTTTGCTTCCGGCATAGCCAAATCCGGTTATAAACCCGTAGTGGCAATTTATTCTACCTTTTTACAGCGGGCAATCGACCAGATTATTCATGACGTGGCTTTGCAGAATCTGGGAGTAGTTTTTGCCATTGACCGGGCTGGCGTAGTCGGCGAAGACGGGCCTACGCATCATGGCCTTTTTGACATCGCCCTTCTAAGGGCAATACCCAATATGGTTTGCTTAGCCCCCAAAGATAGAGAGGAGCTTCAGGATATGCTCGAGTTCGCCGTTTCGCTGAAAGAACCGGTGAGCATCCGATACCCTAAAGACGAAGCTTATTCTTTGGGTAACCGCGAAGCTATACGGATGGGAAAATCCCAGCTGATCGAGAAAGGCCAAGACCTTTGCCTGGTTGCTCTTGGCTCAATGGTCAGGACAGCCCGGGATGTGGTAAGCTTATTTTCTAAAGCCGGAATTTCGGTAAGTTTAGTCAATGCCCGTTTTATAAAACCTTTGGATGAGCTTCTTTTAAGAGAGATAGCTTTGCATCATGAAGTAATTTTAACTCTTGAAGAAGGCAGTTTAGCGTCAGGTTTCGGCAGCGCATTATTAGAGTTCTACGAAAAAGAGAATCTGCTGGATAAAGTAAAGTTAATCCGGGCCGGCTTTCCAGATGAGTTTATTCCGGCAGCCAAAAGGGAAGATTTATTAAAAATGTACGGTTTGGATTCAAAGAGCCTTTTTGAACGGCTTAAAAACATAGTCGGTCTGCCTACCGGCAGGTAGGCAGAGAAACTTTCAAAAAATGACCCATAAAGTTACTGTCAGCCGGGATAAATGCAAGGGTTGCCAACTCTGTATTTTTTACTGCCCTGCCAAGCATCTTAAACTTAGCCGCGATTTAAACCAAAAAGGGGTAAGGTTTGTGGAAATAGACCCTAAGACTAAATGCAGCGGCTGCGGTTTTTGTTTTCTTATTTGCCCGGAAACCTGTATCGAAATTTATGAAAACTCCAAGTGAAAGGATATTGATTAGCGGAAATGAAGCCATGGCCGAAGCGGCAATTTTAGCCGGTTGCGATTTTTACGCCGGTTATCCGATTACCCCGCAGAATGAACTCATCGGATATATGGCTAAAAGAATGCGCGAGGTGCAGAGGGTTTTTATCCAAGCCGAAAGCGAGCTGGCAGCCATCAATATGGTTTTCGGAGCTTCGGCTACCGGGGCGAGAGCTATGACCAGTTCTTCGAGCCCGGGAATATCTTTGAAGCAGGAAGGGATTTCTTATCTGGCCGGAGCAGAACTTCCGGCGGTAATCATTAATGTCATGCGCGGCGGCCCGGGTTTAGGCAATATTGCTTCCTCGCAGGCCGATTATTTTCAGGCTACCCGCGGCGGCGGCCACGGCGATTATTTTACGCCGGTAGTTGCGCCTTGGAGCGTAGAAGAGGCGGCTAAATTCGTAGCTTTAGCCTTTGATTTAGCCGATAAATACCGTAACCCGGTTTTAATTTTAGCGGATGCAGTTATCGGCCAAATGATGGAACCAGCCCAGATAAAATTAAATCCCAAATCCCAAATTCCAAATTCCAAAAAAGATTGGGCATTAACCGGTTGTGCCGGCCGCAAGCCGAATATAGTTAAATCTTTCTTCCTAAGAGAAGGGGAGCTGGAAAAACATAATGAAAAATTGAGAAAGAAATGGGAATTGAT
>CAZNWL010000029.1:0-9550 GCA_964577045.1 uncultured Planctomycetia bacterium
TCTTTAGAGTTAGCGCGGCCAAAAAAGAAGTTTCTATCCAAGACTTTATTAACAGCCTGCGCAGGAATGATTTAAAGAGCTGCCTTTATATAGCGGAAAGCCTGTTTCAAAACGCAGGTAAGGCCGATATTTTAGGCCCGCAAATCATCGGTATTCTTGTCCAGAAATGCGCTGGTTTAACCGGCCGGCAGAGGAAAGAACATTTTCAATATTTATGGCAAGCTGACAGGGGCATTAAAGAAAAAGGTTTGGAGCCGAGGCTGGTAATTAATACGCTTTTAGCAAAGATGATCAGGTAGTTTTCAAAAGCTTGGCCAGCCGGCTTTTTTTATTGGCGGCTTTATTTTTATGAAAGACTTTTTTGCTGACGGCTTTGTCGAGAAGTTGGCAGGCTTGCTTAAAGGTTTCGGCCCGCAGTTTCAAATCTTTATCCAAGAGAGCTTTTTTGAACTTCTTTATGGCTGCTTTAATCGCGCGTTTTACAGCAAGATTCCCTTGCTCTCTTTTTTTATTTTTCCTCAGGTCTTTTTTTGCAGCTCTTCTTTGTGGCATGGGAAGGATTTTATAGGAATAAGGTAGCAATGTCAAGTCCTTTTTTAGAATAGAGATGCTGAAAAAAGTAATCAAAAATACGTCGCTGATAAGTTTAGGAACGCTCACCTCCCGTTTATTAGGGTTTATCCGCGATATTTTAATAGCTAAAGTTTTCGGCACCTCGGATATCCTGGAGGCATTTCTTGTCGCTTTCAGGCTTCCCAATATTTTTCGCAGCGTCTTCGCAGAGGGGTTTACTGATTCCGTGGCTACCCCTATTTTTTCGGAATACCATAATGACAAAGAGAAACTTTTCGAAATCGCCAATCGCCTCCTTTGTATCCTATTTGCTGCCCTTTCGTTTTTTACTCTTTTAGGGGTTATTTTCAGTAAATACCTGGTCATGGCATTTGCGCCCGGCTATGTTTCCAATATATACAAGTTCAGTCTTGCGGTATCTTTTACCCGTATCACTTTTTTCTATCTTTTGCTTATTGCAATCTCAAGCAGCATTGTTTCCGTTCTTTACGCGTTAAAAAAATTTTTTGTTCCTGCTTTTAACCCTGTCTTCCTTAACATCACTTTTATCCCCGGAGTATTATTTTTCAGCCAGTCTTTGAAGAACTACATACTTGTTATCTGCGTTATCGTAGCGGGAATTTTAGAGGTTCTTTTTCCCTTTGCCGCCCTAAAGAGAGAAGGCTTTCGCCTGCAGGTTTTTGCTAAAGGAAAATCGGTAGTTAAAAACTTTCAGGATGCGCTTAACGATACAGTAATACGCAAAATGCTGAAATTATTCCTGCCTCGTGTTTGGTCAAGCGTTATTTATCATCTCAATGTATTTTTGGATACCATACTCGCATCGTTTACTTCTATCGTAGGGTCGGGAGCGCTGGCGGGCCTTTATTACGCAAACAGATTAATTCAATTCCCCTTTGCTTTAATC
The DNA here is from genome assembly GCA_964577045.1 of uncultured Planctomycetia bacterium. Lineage (GTDB taxonomy): Bacteria > Omnitrophota > Gorgyraeia > Duberdicusellales > 4484-171 > JAHKAJ01. The sequence continues at coordinate 1,481 of CAZNWL010000029.1, forward strand.
GCTTTAGCGATTGCGCCGGTGGTGATTGTTGATTTATCATCGTACCATAAGGAGGGAAAGCTCGATGATTTTAAAAAGCTTTTAATTTTTTCTTTCCAGAATATTATATTTTTTATTATTCCTATTTCTTTTGTTTTCATCTCTATCCCCGAAGGAATTATTGATGTCCTCTTTAAAAGAGGAGAATTCAGCGCATTATCCCTCCAGACAACCTCATCCATACTTTTCTTTTACTCTTTTGGTTTATTCTTTTTCTGTGCCATCAAACTTCTTGTTACTTCTTTTTATGCCTTAAAAGATACTGTTACTCCCGCAAGGACTGCCACTATTTCCCTCATCGTCAACGGTATTTCCAGTGTTATATTGATGTTCCCTTTAAAAATTGGCGGTGTGGCGTTGGGAACTGCGCTAGCTGCCATGGTGAACTTTTTGCTTTTATACCGTGCTTTAGCCAAAAAGATTGGCAAGATAGACTGGGGAAATACCAAAGTGCAATTATACAAAGCAATGGTGCTGGGCCTTGTCCTGGGAGGCATTTCTCGTTTTCTTTGGTTTGGGCTTACCTATAATAAATATTTAAAGATGTTGATTATAGGGGGCGTATGTTTTAGCGTCTTCATCATAGGAGGGATTGTTTTTAACTTTGAACAAATACGCTATATAAAAAAAAGAAGTTTAAAATTTTTTAGCAAATATCATGAATCTTAGAGAAAAAGTAAAAAAATTACCTTTAGGGTGCGGGGTATATATAATGAAATCAAAAGGCGGGACAGTCCTTTACGTAGGGAAAGCTTCGTCTTTGAGAAAAAGAGTGGGAAGTTATTTTTCTTCCCGAGTTTCTCTAAAAACCGGCCTTCTCGTTGAAAATGTTGTTGATATCGAATATATCGCCTGCGACACAGAAGAACAGGCTTTGATTCTAGAGGCGGCTTTAATCAAAGAAAGAAAGCCAAAATACAACATTGCCCTTCGCGATAACAAAAGTTATCCTTATGTGGCTATAACTAAAGAAAAATTTCCGCGAATTTTTATTACCCGCAAGAAAAATAATAGAAAAGCCGTATTCTACGGGCCATATCCGGAAGTAAAAACTTTAAAGCGGGCTTTAGGGTTAATCCGAAAAGTATTTCCTTTTAGCTCCTGCTTAGGTTCGCCTAAAGAAGCCTGTCTTTTTTATCATCTTAAACTTTGCCCGGCTCCCTGCGAAGGAAAAATTTCTGCGGCTAAGTATCAACAAAATATTTCTAATATTAAAAAGATATTAAGCGGGGAAAGGGGAAAGTTGATAAAGCAGTTCGAAGAAAAAATGCAGCGGCAAGCCCGGCTTAAAAATTTTGAAGAGGCAGCCAAAATTAGGGATATCCTTGGCGCAATCAATAACCTCTATCAAGGAAAACCCAAAGAACATGAAATCATTTCCCTGAAGGAATTTTTAGGTTTAGGCCGGCTTCCTTTATATATCGAAGCCATAGATATATCTTCTCTGGGCGAAGGCGATTCAACCGGTTCGGTAGTAGTTTTTAAAGACGGCCTGCCTGATAAGAAGAATTACCGCCGTTTCTTGATAAGACAAGTTGACAGCAACGATGACTATGCCAAAATTTCCGAAGTGGTCCAGCGCCGTTATAGCCGGCTGATTCGCGAAAAGAAAGCTTTGCCGGATTTAGTGGTGATTGACGGCGGCCAGGGGCATGTGCGGACAGCTGCCAGAGTATTATCGCGGTTAGGCATTAAAGCCAGCCTGATCGGCATAGCTAAGGCCAACGAGGAAATCTGGTTTCCTGACCGGGCGAAACCTTTGGTTATAGCCAAGAATCATCCCGGTTTGCAGCTTATCCAGCGTTTGAGAGACGAAGCCCACCGTTTTGCCCATAGTTATCAACTGATAAGGAGAAAAAAACGGATGAAAATACTAAATCACAAATTCCAAATTACAAATAAATTCCAATAACCAAAATTCAAATGACCGAAACGATTTTTTTAATTTTGAAAATTGGAATTTTGAATTTGTTTGGAATTTGGTGCTTGGTGCTTGAAATTTAGGATTAGTGAGATGACTGATTTTGAAAAGAAAGTTTTAAGGGTGGTTACTAGAATTCCCCTGGGTGAGGTGCGCAGCTATAAATGGGTGGCTAAAAAGTGCGGCCACCCCAGAGCTTATCGGGCAGTAGCCAATGCTCTTAAGAAGAACCTCTACCCTTTATTTATTCCCTGCCATCGGGTGATAAAATCTTCTCGCCAAGCCGGAGGCTACTCCCTGGGTAAAAGCCTGAAGGTAAACTTAATAAATTTAGAGAAAAAAATCAAAGATATGGTAAAATAAGTGCAGGAGGGTTTAAGATGGAATTCAAGGATATGATGGAGTTGATGATTGATAAGGGCGCCACTGATATCTTTTTGCGGGTAGGCAGCCCAGTAAGAGGAAGGATTAACACCGAAGTAGAGACCATCCGCGAAGAGAAGCTGACCCTTGAAGAGATTAATAAGATTATCGATAAAATCACTCGCGAGAACGACCGCAAAAGGCTGGAAGAACACCGCGGCTGCGAGTTTAGTTATTGGTACCGTGAGCATTGGCGTTTTCGTGTCGGTTTATTTTATCAACGCAGCACTCCGGCAATGGTGGTGCGTAAAATTGATTTGCGTATTCCTTCTTTCAGCGAACTTAATCTGCCAAGTCCAGTGCTTGAGCAATTTTGCAAGGAAAGAAGGGGATTGATTCTGCTCACCGGCATAACCGGTTCAGGTAAATCCACGACTATCGCCAGTATGATTCAGTTTATCAATAGCAAATACGGGCGCCACGTCCTTACCATTGAAGAGCCGATAGAGTTTACTTTTCAAGACGATGTGTCGGTGATTAACCAGAGAGAAGTCGGGACAGATGTGGCAAGCTATCAGGATGCTCTGCGGCAGTTTGCTTTGCATTCGCCCGATGCTATGTATATCGGCAACATTCTCGATATGGAAACCTGTTATGCGGCTTTGACTGCTGCCGAGACCGGCGTTTTAGTTTTTTCTACTCTGCATACAGTCAATGCCACTTCTACCATAGAGAGGATTGTGAATTTTTTTCATCCGCATCAGCACAGTTTTGTTATGAATCAGCTTTCTTTCCTCCTCAAAGGAGTTATTTCCCAGCGCCTCATACCCCGCAATGACCACCCGGGACTAATTCCGGCTTATGAGATTATGACTTTAAGTCCTTCGGTCTCCCGCCTGATCAAGGAGAATAATATCTGGGAGATTCCTAAATACATCACCTCGGGAGAACATTACGGTATGATTACTTTTCATCAATGCTTGTTAAATTTAGTCGAGCAAGGAAAGGTTTCCCCAGAAATCGCCCTGCAATATGCCGACAGCCGCGAAGAGCTGGAACTGCAGTTGCGCAATAAAGATTTAATATAGTTTAGAGGCGGTTTGTCTATTTTGCAGAGGTTTCCATGCAAGAGATAAATAAAAGAGTCCACAAGTTCGAAAAGGAATTAGTGCATTTCGGCGAGATTTTAAAAATAGAGGAGAAGAAAGCCGCTATTGCCAAGCTGCAGCTTAAAATGGCGGATAAGGGATTCTGGGGCGATTCTCAGGGAGCTTGCGAAGTAGTTGAGGAGTTAAAACGCTTAAAAAGCGATGTTGATGATTGGCAAAACCTCTATACTGCCTTCCAGAATCTGCAGGAAATAGCAAATCTAGAAGATTTAAGTTTTGAAAAAGATATTTTGAAAGAGCTTAAGCGCCTGGAAGATGACTGCGAACGTTTTAAGCTGAAAATTATTTTTTCGGGTAAGTTCGATTATGCCAATGCGATTGTGGAAATTAATTCCGGCGCCGGCGGAACCGAAGCTTGCGATTGGGCGGCTATGCTTTTCAGGATGTATTTTCGCTGGGCGGAAAGCAAAGGTTTCAAGCTTAAGGTTTTGGATGAGTTGCGCGGCGAAGAAGCCGGGTTAAAGAGCATTACTTTTTTTATTCAGGGCTTGAGGGTTTATGGGTTGTTGCGTTCCGAAAGAGGGGTCCACCGTTTAGTGCGGATTTCTCCTTTTGATGCAAACAAGCGCCGCCACACCTCTTTTGCTTCGGTAGATGTTTTGCCGGAAATAAAAGATGACTTGGAAATTCAGATAAAGCCCGAAGAGTTAAAAATCGATACTTACCGGTCTTCCGGCGCCGGCGGCCAGCACGTAAATGTTACGGATTCGGCGGTGCGCATAACCCATCTTCCCACCGGCATTATAGTCGCTTGCCAGAACGAACGTTCTCAACACCAAAACAAACAGGCAGCGCTTCAAATTTTAAAAGCCAAGCTCTATGAGCTGCGGGAAGACCGGAATCGAAAAGAGCTGGAAAAAGTTTCCGGGGCTAAAAGGAGGATTGAATGGGGTTCGCAGATACGCTCTTATGTTTTACACCCTTACCTTTTAGTTAAAGACCATCGGACCGGTTTCGAAGTCGGCGATGCTAAGAGCGTTTTGGAAGGAAAAATAGATGATTTTCTTTACGCCTATTTAAAATCCATGAGCGAGTCTTAAAAAGCTTTATGCTTAAAAAAATTATTTTAAAAATCAGCCAGAGAAAAATAAAAAAGCTTAAGCCCGAAGTAAAGGTTATTTTAAACCGCGAGTTGCCTACGCCGTCTTTGAAAGAAGTGGCGAAATTAGCGCCGCTGGTAGCAAAGGTTAATAGTTTTGAAAAAGAGTTAGAGTCAAAACCGCCGCAGTTTTTTAAAGAAAAAACCCAGGAGTTTAAGAAATTAATTCAGGAAAAAATCGCCCAAAGCGAGCCCGAAGAACAAAAGGATATAATAGAAGCAGCGCTTGACGATATCTTGCCTTTTTACTTTTCCCTAGTTAGAGAGGCAGCCCGCCGGACAGTTAAGATGCGCCATTTCGATGTGCAGATTCTGGGTGGAGCAGTTTTGCATAAGAATAAAATAGCTGAAATGGTGACCGGCGAAGGGAAAACTCTAGTGGCTACCCTGGCTGCTTCTTTAAACGCTTTGACCGGCCAAGGGGTGCATGTAGTTACGGTCAACGATTATTTAGCCAAGCGTGACCGCGAATGGATGGGCCCCATCTATGAATACCTGGGATTTACGGTGGGGGTTATCCAGCAGGCTATGGACAGTTACCAGCGGCGGTCGGCTTATGCCTGCGATATCACTTACGGCACCAATAACGAGTTTGGATTTGATTACCTGCGTGATAACATGACCATCAGTCCGCAAAATATGGTTCAGCGCCGGCACTGGTATGCCATCGTTGATGAGGTAGATTCGATTTTAATCGATGAGGCGAGGACGCCTTTGATTATCTCCGGGCCGGCTGAAAGTTACGTTCAGAAATATTACCTGGCTGACCGGGCAGTCCGCCAGCTCAAAGTAAAGAAGATTATCCAGCGTTTTGATAATACCAAGGAAGGGACAGTTACCATAAAAAACAACGATGGAACGCTCACAGTAATGTCTCCCCAGGAGTTTGAGGAAGCTTATGACGCGATTGCCGAGGAAAAGACCAACCAAGTTTATTTTACTCCTGTAGGCGAAAAGCGCTGCGAGAAAATACTTGGCATAAACAGCCTTTCCGATGATTCGCCGGATAAGTTTTCTAATCCCTGGCTGCATTACGTCAGCCAAGCCCTGCGGGCGCATCAATTTTTCTTTTCGGATAAGGAGTACATCGTAAAAGACGGACAGGTCGTGATAGTTGACGAATTCACCGGCAGGCTTATGCCTGGCCGGCGCTGGTCAGACGGGCTGCATCAGGCAGTAGAAGCGAAAGAAGCCTTAAAGATACAGGAAGAGTCCCAGACTCTGGCTACGATTACTCTGCAAAACTATTTCCGGATGTATAAAAAATTAGCCGGTATGACCGGAACGGCTTATACCGAAGCCAATGAATTTAACCATATTTATAACTTGGATGTAGTGACTATTCCTACTAACTGCCCCTTAATCAGGACCAATTACGCCGACCGGATTTATAAGACTAAAAAAGGAAAGTTCAACGCTGTGGTTAATGAGATAAGCGAGCTTTATAAAAAGAAACAGCCTGTCCTGGTAGGCACGACATCCATAGAAGATTCAGAACGGCTTTCTTTTTTGCTTAATAATAGCGGCATACCGCATAATATCTTGAATGCCAAGTATCATGAAAAAGAAGCTTATATCGTTGCCCAAGCCGGAAGGTTTTCCCAGGTAACTATAGCTACTAATATGGCCGGCCGGGGAACTGATATTATTCTTGGCGGCAATATCGACTACTTTATTAAAGACCTTTTGCACAAAAATAATTTATCCTTGATCGATCCCGATTATTCAAAAGAGTACGATAATTTATACCAGAAGCACAAGGCCAAATTCGAAGCCGAACATTCAGAAGTTGTAGCTTTGGGGGGGTTGCATATCATCGGTACCCAGAGGCACGAATCGAGAAGGATAGATAACCAGCTGCGCGGCCGCAGCGGACGCCAGGGAGACCCGGGGTCATCGCGGTTTTACGTTTCTCTCGAAGATGACCTTATGCGCATGTTCGGTTCAGAAAGAATTTACGGTTTAATGGATACGTTGGGTTTCCCCGAAGACCAGCCTATAGAACATGCCATCATCAATCATTCTTTGGCCGTTGCTCAAAAGCGGGTGGAGGCCCATAATTTCGAAATCCGTAAACAGCTCTTAGAATACGACAATATAATGAATAAGCAGCGAGAAGTTATTTATCAACAGAGAAGAGAAATTCTCGAAGGCGTGGATATGCGCGATGAAATTTTCTCTATGCTTGACGAAGTGGTAGATAGTAACATTGGGGTTTATTTTCAGGAGGAGCCGGATATTTCCGGGCTCCTGCAGTGGGTCAAGACCGGCTTTGACTTAGAGCTGGATAAAACGCTTTTTGAAAAATTACCTTCCCAGGAAGCCGGCGAGGTTTTAAAAAAACAGTTGAAAGAGTATTATCAAAGGAAAGAGGCGAAGGTTGTTTCCCAAGAGTTACGGCAAATCGAAAGAATGGCCAGCCTCTGGATAGTTGATTCCCGTTGGAAAGAACACCTTTTGGTTATGGACCATTTAAGAGAGGGCATTCATTTACGGGCTCACGCTCATTCGGATCCTTTGGTAGAATATCAGCGGGAAGCGTACCTAGCTTTTCGCGAAATGATTGCCAATATCAAGCAGGGAATAGTAGAAACGGTCTTCAAGGCCAAAATGAAACCGGTTGTTGAAGAAACAGGAGTTTTTACCGACGCGCCTAAGGACTTCATCCATTCTCAATATACGCCTTTGGAAAAGAAACCTGCGGAAAAGCCTGTTTCGGCGAACTTAGAAAAGAAAAAAGTAGGCAGAAACGAGCCTTGCCCCTGCGGAAGCGGGAAAAAATACAAAAAATGCTGCGGTAAATAATGTTAAAATTCCAAATTACAAATTCCAAATCACAAACAATATCCAATGAACAAAATTCCAATAACCGAAACAGTTTTGGTCATTTGGTAATTGGAATTTATTTGGAATTTGGTGCTTGGAATTTGAGATTTTAATATAATGAGTTACCTATTGATGTCTCTATTAAGTGGTGTGCTTACGGGTTTGGCCTTTGACTTTCCCTGGTCTGGGTTTTTGGTTTGGTTTTCTCTGGTTGGTTTTTTTCAAGCTATAGCCAAGACTTCCTTTAAACAAGGCCTCCTAGCCGCTTTAATTTTCGGCTTAGCTTATAATTTAACCGTCATATTTTGGATTTTCCATGTGACTTTTCTGGGGTTATTTGCTTTGGTTTCTTACCTTTCTTTATATACAGGTCTTTTTTTTCTCATCAGCCGTTATTTTTTTAAAAAACCGCTGAAAATTATCAGCCTGCCTTGCCTTTGGGTGATTACTGAATTTTTGAAAGAAAACATCTGGACTGGCTTTGGCTGGGCGAATTTAGGCTATTCTCAATATCAGAATTTATACTTAATTCAGGCTGCGGATATCGCTGGAGTTAAACTGATTTCTTTTTTGATTGTCTTGACGAATGTTTTTATTTGGGAGGCAGTCGTAGAAAGAGTTAAACTTAAAAAAATATTTTTTATGGTTTTTGT
>CAZNWL010000030.1:0-9195 GCA_964577045.1 uncultured Planctomycetia bacterium
GTCCAGAGGGCTGCATCGAGGGTATAGAGAAAAACGCTTATGACAGTGATTTAGATTATTGCAAAGGTTGCGGGCTCTGCGCGTATATTTGCCCTAAAAAAGACATTGAAATGGTGGCTAACGAATGAAAAAATTTTTAGAAGGTTCATTGGCAGTGGCTGAAGCGGCCAAACTTTGCCGGCCAGGCGTAGTCGCGGCTTATCCGATTACCCCACAGACTCATATTGTTGAATACTTGGCCCAGTTCATTGCCGACGGCGACTTAAAAGCTGAAACCTTGAATGTGGAGAGCGAGCATTCGGCAGCTTCGGTGGTTTTGGGTTCAGAAGCTGCCGGCGTCCGAAGTTTTACCTGCACCAGTTCTCAAGGGCTGCTTTTGATGGGCGAGGTAGTTTTTTGCATGGCGGGAATGCGGCTCCCGGTGATGATGGTTTGCGCCAACCGCGCAATTTCTGCCCCGATTAACATTTGGAACGACCAACAGGATTCCATATCTTTACGCGATTCTGGCTGGATCCAGCTTTACGCCGAAAATAATCAGGAGGCAGTAGATTTAGTTATTGCCGGTTATAAAATCGGAGAGAACCCTAAGGTAATGCTTCCAGTAATGGTTTGTATGGACGGCTTTATTTTAACGCATGGTATGGAAGTAGTAGATATTCCCGATCAAGCCGAAGTGGATAGATTCCTTCCCAGTTACCAACCGCCTTATAAATTAGATGTAAAAGACCCGATGAGTTTCGGCCTTTTAGGCGACCCCACGGTTTATCTGGAAAACCGCTTTGCCCTCCAGGAAACCTTAAAAGATGTGCTTAAGCTTATACCGCGGGTAGGGGCTGAATACGCAAAAGTTTTTGGCCGCGAAAGCTTGAAGTTAGTCGAAGCATACCATTTGGAAGACGCAGACACTGCTTTGGTAGCTATGGGCTCGGTTTGCGGCACGATTAAGGATGTTGTTGACGCCGAACGCCAGAAAGGGAAAAAAGTCGGCCTGCTTAAGATAGTAAGTTATCGGCCATTCCCTAAGGATGAGGTGAGAAAAGCCCTTAGCGGTATTAAAGCCATAGGTGTTGTAGATAAAGATATTTCCTTAGGCTCTGACGGCGCGCTTTTTACCGAAGTCAAAGCGGTTGTGCCGCAAGATAAAAAAATTAGCGGTTTCATTGCCGGTCTTGGCGGCAGGGATATCCGTCCGGAGTCTATTCAGAATATCATTGCTGCCACCGAAAAAGGCGCAGGCAGCTGTGAATTCGTTGATTTAAATAAGAGCTTGCTTTGGGATGAGTTTAAGGCAGTTTAAATATGGCGCAAAATTTAAGAAAACATATTGAGGAGAATTTTTACGTATCCGGGCATACGGCTTGTTCGGGTTGCGGCCAGTCCATGGCTGTGCGTATAGTCATGAATGCAGCCGGAGAAAACACTATCGTGGCTAATTCTACTGGCTGTTTGGAAGTGTTTTCCACTAAAGCTCCGGAAACCGCATTTGGCGTTCCTTGGATTCATTCGCTTTTTGAAAATTCAGCGGCAGTAGCCAGTGGTATAGAAGCGGCTTTAAGGCATCTGGGCAGTTTGGATAAAATAAAAGTGATTGCTCAAGCCGGCGACGGCGGCACCGCTGATATCGGCTTACAGGCTATTTCTGGAATGCTTGAGCGCGGCCACGACATTTTATTTGTCTGCTATGATAACGAAGCTTATATGAACACAGGCATACAACGTAGCGGTTTAACGCCTTTTTACGCTAATACCACGACTTCGCCGGTGGGCAAATATTCCTGGGGCAACCCCCAGGTTAAAAAGCCGGTAGTGGAGATTTGCGCGGCGCATCATATTCCTTATTCTGCCACAGCTTCGGTGGGAAACCCTAAGGATATCGAACGCAAGGTCAAGAAAGCCTTGTCCATTCGCGGGCCGAAATATTTACAAATTCATGTGCCTTGTCCTTTAGGCTGGAAATCCGAACCTTCCCAAACCATTGAGGTGGGCCGGATGGCAGTGGCCTGTGGTTTATACCCTTTAGTTGAATACGAATATGGAAAATTAGTGCGGGTCAATAAGATTCCCGCGCCTAAGCCGGTTACTGAATATTTAAAACTGCAGGGCCGCTTTCGCCATCTCTTGAAAAAACCAGAAGAGCTAAAGCGAGTTCAGGAAGTGGCCGATAGAAATATCGAATATTACGGTTTAAAATAAGCCTGCCTGCCGGCAGGCAGGGAGACAAAAATGGCTAAAATTAAAATTGATGAAAATGCGTGTGTCGGCTGCGGTTTATGCGTCAATGCCTGCCCAGAAGCCTTTGAACTGACCGATAACGGCATTGCCAAAGTTAAAGCTCAAGGTTGCGCTTCTTGCGAGATTTCCGAAGTAGCTTCGCAATGCCCGGTTAACGCTATTTTAGTTGAGGATTAATTTTAAGGCAGGGAATCAAGGGCTAAATTCGCTTCTCTTCTTACCTTTTCGAGAAACTCCTGATATTTCAGCAGTTTTCTATTTTGAGCGAGAAAGGTTTGATAAGTATCTTTTTTCTCCCGAAAGTCTTTCTCGTCAAAAGGGGTCAGGCTTTTTAGCTGGACAATAAAGACAGCGTTCTCTTTCGTAAAAAGCTGTGGGGCGACTTCGTCGGCACCAAGCCCAAAAACCGCTTCGCTGATTTGCTGGTCCACCCCCAGCCCTTCGATATAGTCGTAAAATTTAAAATAGCCGGTTTCCTGATAGGAGATTTTTTCCTCTCCGGCAATTTTCTTTAAATCCTTAAGGCTTTGGCTTTTTATTTTGTCTAAAAGTTCCTGAGCGAAACTTTGCGCTTCGCTTTTTGCCCGTTCTAAAATCAGGCGGTCTCTGACTTCATTTTCAATATCAGAAAGCGCCGGGACAAATTGCGGGTCTTCTTTCAGCTTTTCTATGATCAAGATTCCTTTTTCGGTTTCTAAAGGAGGGCTTAAGGTATTTTTATCCAGCGCAAAAGCTATTTGATTAATTTCCGGCTGCCAGCCGATATCTTCAATCGGCTCAGCTACCCCCAGCGGCCCAGCTTCTTTAACGCTTAAACTGAACTTTTCAGCCAGGCTTTTTAAGGTTTTAATTTCTGGAAGGCTTTTAACGATATCTGAAATTTTTGGGTTATCTTTTGCAATGAGAGTATAGGCTATGGTGATTTTAGCTTCCCTTTGGAAAAATGTCTTATTTTTTTCGTAAAAATTTTCAATATCGCTGGGAGAGATGCCGATTTCCACTTTAAATTTTTCATAGGGGATGCTTAGATAGGCGATTTTAGCTTTTTGGGTATCGTGAAGATACAGTTCTTTTATTTCCTCGGGTTTTATTTCGACTGCCGTATACTTCCGGAATAATTTATCGATTTTTACGAAGGAACGGATATATTCTTCGAAACTGCGGGCGTTTAAACCCAGATGGTAACGCCGCGAAATGTTTTCTATAAACCTGGCGTAGCTTTCCTGGCTGAAGTTTCTGGCGGAGAAAAGCTTTTGTATGATGTAATTTCTGACTTCCTGATTCGTGGCTTCGATTTTTTCCTGATTAGTTTTCCACAATAATACTAAAAAGTCAAAACCCAGGCGTTCAAGTTCGAAAGGAGACAAAGTTTTAGAATCATCGGCTGAAAGGATGACCTGGATTTGGGCCAGATGCATCGCATATTGCAGCTGGTTCGGAGTTATTCTTTTGCCGCCGATTTTGCCTAGGGTATTTTTATCCCGGCCGCTCAAATAAAAACCGACTCCGGAAAAACCAAAAGCTACGATAATCACGATAGCCAGTATCCAGAGTATGCGCTTGGCATGGCGTTCGCGAAACTTGTTAAGCATGGGGCATATATTATCATAGAAACCCTCTCTTGCCAATAACTTTAGTTTATGTTATCTTATTACACGTCTGTTCATTGACAGGGGGTGTAAAGGCTTCGACGTACTGGCGAGGTAAACGGCTGCATGCCGCGAGGGTGGCCTTCCGCGTTAACGGGGCTACAAAAAACAAACGCAACACCTTACGTTGCCGAACCTGAATACGCGTTAAGCTAATCAGGGCACCAATATTTTTCACCTCAGGAAATATTGGTGTTCAGCTATGAGGTTAGAACCAGGCGCTTGGCTTTGAGAGCCTGATTTGAAAACAATAAAGCTGCTGCCTCAAGTATCTGGCCCTTTAGAGCCTTGAGGCTTAAGACAAAGAGAGGGACAAGCATGTAGTGGCTGTTTGTTGAACCTTTACGGACAGCGGTTCGATTCCGCTCACCTCCACCAGTCTTTATGAATAAATAACAGCTATAATTTAAGGAGGGTACAGCTGTGGAAGTTAAGATTACCAATGATAACTTCAAAAAGGAAGTGATTGATTCGGACAAGCCGGTTTTGTTGGATTTTTGGGCGCCGTGGTGCGGGCCATGCCAGATGATTGCGCCGTATTTAGAGCAATTAGCTAAGGAATATAAGGATAAATTGAAAGTTGGCAAGGTAAATGTTGACGAAGCCCCGGAATTAGCTACTAAATACGCCATAATGAGCATACCCACCTTGCTTATCTTCAAAGACGGCAAAGTGATGGAAAAAAGGGTGGGAGCAATGGGTAAAAAAGACCTGGAAAAGTTCAGCCAGGCTTATTTGTAGTCTTTTTCCTTCCCTAAATAATACTTGCGAATAGGGCAATATCTTGCTATAATTTTACGATTTAATGAGGTTCCTCGGGCTTCGCCCTCGGAATGAAATTTTCTTCGAAAATTTCAGGGCCCGTAGCTCAGCTGGTTAGAGCAGGACACTCATAATGTCTTGGTCCGGGGTTCGAATCCCTGCGGGCCCACTGCGCGCATGGCTCAGTTGGCTAGAGCATTGCCTTCACATGGCAGGGATCGCTGGTTCAAGTCCAGCTGCGCGCATTTTTAGAAATAAGCAGTTTTCATGAATTTGAAAGACGAAATCAGAAAATTAGTCGAACTCCAGGAAATAGATTCTCAAATCCAGGCATTAGCCCGGGAAAAAGACGTAATTAAACCCGCATTTTTGCAAAAGATAAAGGTTGATTTTCAGGAAAAGCAAAATATTCTTGCGGAATTTGAAACAGGCTGGAAGAATTTACAGGTAAAAAAGAAAAGCCTTGAAGTGGAACTGGCAACTAAAGAAGAAAATTTGCGCAAAGCTCAAGCCCAACTTTACCAATTGAAAACCAATAAAGAGTATCAGGCTAAACTTACCGAGATCGGCTCGCTGAAAGCGGATATCTCGGTTTCCGAAGAGGGGGTTTTGCGGATTCTTGAAGAGATTGATTCGGCTAAAAAGAAATTAGACGAGGAAAAGGCTATTGTCTCGGAAGCCGAAAGCAAATATAAACTGGAAGAAAAAAATACTAAAGAAGAGATTAAAAGCCTGGAAGTAAAACTTTTAGGTTTAAACAATAAACGCCATCAAAGCAGCGCCGAAATCGACAAAACGATTATCAGCAAATACGAAAAGTTGATTAAAAGCCGGGGAGGTTTAGCCTTGGTAGCAGTAAAAAATGACAATTGCGGCGCTTGCCATCTTGCTCTTACGCATCAAAAAATAAACGAGATAAAAATGTACGAGAACCCGGTTTTTTGCGAGAATTGCGTCCGGATGCTTTATTTAGCAGAGGATATTTTTAAATGACAGTTTATATTGACGGGGCTTCGATCGGCAACCCCGGTAAATGCGGTATTGGTTATCTGATTTATGATAATGGCCGCTGTGTAAAAAAGGAAAGCCTGTATTTAGGCGTGCAATCGAATAATTTTGCCGAATATATGGCTTTGATTTTTCCCTTGCTGGAAGTTATCAGCATGGGCCAGAAAGAAGTTGAGGTTTTTTCCGATAGCCAGCTGATTTGCGAGCAGATTAACGGCAACTTTAAAGTTAAAAATCAAAACCTTTATCCGCTTTATATTTTGGCAAAAGCTTTAATTTCTAAATTAAGTAAGTTCAAAATAACGCATATTGAACGGGAGAAAAACCATGAAGCCGATAATCTGGCTAAACAAGCCACAGGCTTTCTTGTTTAAGGAGGATACACTATGAGTGGTCATTCAAAATGGGCGAGTATTAAACATAAAAAAGGCGCTGCCGATGCCAAGAGAGGCCGCCTCTTTACCAAATTAATCCGCGAAATTACCGTAGCCGCGAAAGCCGGCGGCGGCAATACCGATACCAACCCGGGTTTGCGCACCGCGATTTCCCGGGCGCAGGCTGCAAACATGCCTAAGGATAATATCGAGAAAGCCATTAAGAAAGGCACGGGCGAACTTCCCGGAGTAAGTTACGAAAGCCACTCTTTTGAAGGTTATGGCCCGGGAGGCGTAGCCATGATTGTGGAAGTCCTTACCGACAATAAAAACCGGACTTCAGCGGAAATCCGCAATATTTTTACCAAGCGCGGCGCGAATATGGCTGGCGCAGGCTCGGTGGCTTGGATTTTTACGGCTAAAGGCTATATCTTGATCGATAAAAAAGCCGTTTCCGAAGATGAACTTTTCTCAATTTGCATTGATGCCGGCGCCGAAGATATAAAAGCCGGCGATAAAAGTTTTGAAGTCTTCTGCGACCCCAAAGATTTCGAGAAAGTAAAGGCCGCCTTAGAAGCTAAAAAAATCAAGTGGGAAGCAGCAGAGCTCACTAAAATCCCTAATTCTACGGTCAAAGTAAGCGGGGTAGATGCTAAACAGTTACTTTCGCTAATCGAATCGCTGGAAGACCATGATGATGTCCAGAAGGTTTACGCTAACTTTGACATTCCTGACGAAGTTTTAGAAAAAATAGCCCAGGAGATTGAGGCGTGATGGTTTTGGGGATTGATGTTGGACTAAGAAACTTAGGCTATGTTCTTTGTAAAGTTGACGGCCTTGAAGTTAGTGTAGTCAAAGAGGGCGAGGTTAAGCCCGACCCCCGCGAGGCTCTGCCTAAAAAGCTGGATTATATCTTTCAGCAGCTTTCTAAAGAAGCCCGTCAATATCGGCCCAAAGCGATAATCGTTGAGAAACTCTATTCGCATTATCGCCACCCTACTACTTTGGGAGTTTTAGCCCAAGTGCGCGGCGTAGTAGCTTTGCTTGCCCATCAGCAGGGCATTGATTTTTTTGAATATGCGCCTACTCGGGCGCGCAAATCGTTTTTAGGCAGAGGCCATGCCAATTCTCAACAGGTGCAGAGGATGGCCGAGAACATTACCGGCAGAAGTTTTCTTTCCGAACATACTGCCGACGCTTTTTCTTTAGTGGTGGTTTTTTCGCATGCCCAGAAATTGGAGAGAATACTGCAAAAATCTTTCTAAGGCACGATGATTTGTAAGATAAAAGGGAGCTTGGTAAAAAAAGAGGAAAACCGCGTAGTTATTGATATCAACGGCATTTTCTATGAGGTAAATATACCGGTGACTGTTGCCCACCAGCTTAAACCCGATGCTGATAATAATGTCGAGCTGGTTATTTATCATTATTTTTCCCTGGAACAGAACCGGGGCGTCCCGGTTTTAGTGGGGTTCAGCGAAGAGCTGGAAAAAGATTTCTTTGAGAAGTTCATCAGTGTAAGCGGAGTCGGGCCGCGAGCAGCTTTGAAGGCTTTTGAGCAGCCGGTTTCTGCCATTGCCCGGGCTATTGAAAAAGGAGACATGCATTTTCTTACGGGTTTAGTCGGTATCGGCAATCAGCGGGCCAAACAGATTATCGCTCATCTTCAGGGCAAAGTCGGAAGGTTTGCGCTTATTCGTGACGAGAAAAAAGCGGAACAGCCGCAAAAAATAGAGGTTATTGAAGAGGCTAAGCAAATCCTGCGGCGCCTGCAATACAACCCCAAAGAGATAGAAACGATGATTGAAAAAGCAGTTGCGGCTAATGCCAGCATAGATTCGAGCGAAGAGCTATTGAATGAGATTTACCGCCAGCGCAAGTAATTATGGATAACAAAAAAATAAAGTCAATTATCGAATCTTTGCTGCTTATCAATGAACGGCCAGTAGAGGTAAATGAGCTGGCGGATATCTTTGAAATCGGGAAAAAAGAAGTTGAGGCGTTAGCTTCAGGATTAGTAGAGGAATATAAACAGCGCCAAAGCGGGATATGCATTGTTAAGGTGGCCGGCGGATATCAGATGTGTTCGGCTCCAGACAACGAACCCTGGGTTAAAAAGATGTATCAGGAGCGGACCAAACAAAAACTTTCTTCGGCGTCGTTGGAAACTTTAGCTATCATTGCTTATAAACAGCCGATTACCCGTATCGAAATCGAAGCTATCCGCGGCGTGAATATCGACGGCGTAGTGAAAAAATTAACCGACACCGCCTTGATTAAAATCGGCGGCAGAAAAGAGGTGGTCGGCAGGCCGTTTCTTTACGTTACTACTCGCAAATTTTTAGAATATTTCGGTATCAATAGTTTAAAAGACTTACCCAAATTGGAAGATTTCATGGCTTTAGCCAATAAGGGGCAGGAATCAGTCCTGCCGCAAAATTCAGAACAAGGAAAGGAGACAGGGATATGAAAAGTTATTTTGCTTCAGAGTCAGTAACCGAAGGCCATCCGGATAAAGTTTGTGACCAGATATCGGACGCAGTCCTGGATGCAGTTTTAACCAGCGACCCTAAAGGGAGGGTAGCTTGTGAAACTTTAGCCACCCGCGGATTAATAATTGTCGCCGGTGAAATAACTACCAATTGCTATGTAACGATTCCTAAATTAGTCAGGAAGCTTCTTAAAGACGTCGGTTACGATGACCCGGAAGTAGGTTTTGATTATGAAAGCTGCGGAGTGATGACGGCAATTCAGGAGCAATCGTCTGATATTGCTTTGGGGGTCGATACCGGAGGCGCCGGAGACCAAGGGTTAATGTTCGGCTTTGCCAATACCGAGACTCCGGAGTTGATGCCTATGCCGATTACGCTTGCGCATAAGCTGGTGCGCCAGCTTTCAAAGGTGCGCAAAGACGGCACTCTGAAATATTTGCGTCCGGACGGAAAATCTCAAGTTACAGTTGAATACGAAAAAGGAGTGCCTAAACGTGTAGACGCGATTATCATCGGGGCGCATCACACTAAACACGTAAAGACAGAAACTCTTAGGGCGGATGTTAAAAAGCTTGTTATTGATGCGGTTATCCCCAAGGATTTTTTGGATAGTAATACTAAAATTTTTATAAATGGCACTGGCAGGTTTGAGATTGGCGGGCCGGTTTCTGATAC